>NZ_JBSFWJ010000011.1:0-124832 GCF_053592695.1 Saccharopolyspora sp. NPDC002578
GTTCTCAGGTGTCTTCTCGCGAGGACGGCTTTTTCCCTCGTGGCGGAGCCACTTGGGAAAAAGATCCCGCAGCGAGAAGACACCTGAGGTTCCGCAGAACGACCACCTACGAAGGCCAGGCAGAAGGCCTCAAGCCCTGATGGCGATGGCCATTCCTTGGCCTACTCCCACCGAGGCCGCCGCTATGCCCAGGCCGCCGCCGCGGTGGCGGAGGTGGCGGCAGAGGTCGAGGACGATGCGGGGCATCGAGGCTCCCAGCGGGTGGCCGTAGGCGAGGGCGCCGCCGTGCACGTTGACGCGTTCCCGGTCCACGCCCGGCAGGTGTTCGAGGACGGCGAGCACGACCGCGGCGAACGTCTCGTTGATCTCCCACAGGTCCACGTCGGCCGCGGTGACGTCGAGCTTGCGCAGCAGCGCTCGGATCGCGGGGACCGCGGACAGCGCGAAGTGGTGCGGATCGGTACCGGTGCTCACCGAGCCCACCAGCTCGCCCCACGGCCGCACGCCCAGCCGCTCCGCCTGCTGCTCGGTGCCGATCAGCGCGGCCAGCGCCCCGTCCGAGAGCGGAGCCGAGTTCCCCACCGTGACGGGACCGTCGGGGGAGAACGCGGGGCCGAGCCTGCCGAGCTTGCGCAGGTCGGTGTCGGGGCGCACCGATTCGTCCCGGCGCACCACCGTCCCGTCCGGCGTGGTCACGGGGAACGTGAAGCCGTCGTGCAGTCCGGCGTCCCACGCGGCGGCGGCCCGGCGGTGCGAGCGCAGCGCGCACCCGTCGAGCTGGTCGCGGGTGATGCTCAGGTCGAGTGCGGTCCGCTCCGCGGCGTGCCCCAGCGGCACCGTCCACGCCGACGGCATCCGCGGGTTCACCAGCCGCCAGCCCGCGGCGGTCGACGCCGTCTCCATCCGGTCCGGCATGGCGCGGTCGGCGCGCGGCACCACGAACGGCGCGCGGCTCATGCCTTCCACCCCGCCCGCGATGAGCAGCTCGGCCTCGTCGGCCTTCACCGCTCGTGCCGCCTGCACCAGGGTTTCCCCGCCGGAGGCGCACAGCCTGTTCACGGTGACGCCGGGGACGGTCGTGGGCAGCCCCGCCAGCAGCGCGGCCATCCGCGCCACGTTGCGGTTCTCCTCGCCCGCGCCGTTGGTGTTGCCGTAGAGCACGTCCTCGACCCGCGCCGGGTCCAGCCGTCCGCTGCCCGCGGGCCCGTGCCTGCGCAGCAGTTCGGTGAGTGGCAGCGCGGCGAGATCGTCGACGCGGATCCCGGACAGCGCCCCCCGGTATCGGCCGAACGGGGTGCGGGCGGCGTCGAGGACGTAGGCGCGGGCCATGGCCCCATGCTGACCGAACGGGTGGCGTCGTTAAAGGTCCGCGCGGGGCCTATTCGGTCGCGGGGAGTTCCACCTCGGCGGCCTTCTCGGTGAGCGCGGTGACCCGTCCGCCGCGGGCGCCGAGGTCGCGCAGCTTGCGCAGATCGCGGTCGCCGCGCAGCGGCACCGTGCTGCGCGTCCACTCGCCGTCGCTGAGCCGGTCGAGTTCGCCGCGGGCGGCGTGACCGCCGTCGACGGTCGTCTTCAACGCCCCGGAGGAGGCGAGCGAGCCGCGCGCCGCGCCGAGCCTGCCGAGCGCGTCGTCGACGGCGTCGAGCAGCGCCACCCGGTTCCCCTCGGTCATGGCCCGCACCAGCTCCGGTTCGGACGCGGCGACGCGGGTGGAGTCCCGGAAGGAACCGGCCGCCAGCGACAGCGCGAGCGGCCCGCCGTCGGCGCCGACGGCGGCGAGGATGTTCGCGAACACGTGCGGCAGGTGCGAGATGCGGGCGACCGCCGAGTCGTGCTCGGCGGCGGAGACCGCCACGACGTGGGCGCCGCAGTCCAGCGCGAGCGCGGCCGCGTCGCGCCACGCGTCGAGCGTGGTGCCCTCCTCGACGGCGACGGCCCACGGCGAACCCCGGAACAGGTCGGCGCCGCCGGCGGCCCACCCTGACGACGCGGTGCCCGCCATCGGGTGCCCACCGGCGTAGCGGGCGCCGGGCAGCAGGCTGCGCACCTCGGCGTCGACGGCGTCCTTCACGCTGATCACGTCGGTGAGCCGGGCCTCCGGCGCGTGCCACGCGATCTTGCGCAGCACGTCGCGCACGGCGGTCACCGGAGTGGCGATGACGATCAGGGCGTCCTCGGTCGCCGCGCGGCGCAGCGCGTCCTCGATGCCGGTGACCTCGTAGCCGTCGTCACCGGCTCTGACGGCGTCGTCCGCCCCCGCGGTGGCACCCCAACCAGGGCGTCCGGCGGCGGTGGCGGCGCGCAGCACCGAGCCACCGATCAATCCCAGTCCGATCACGCACACGGCCCGCATGACCACATCCTGCCCGACTCCGGTGCGTGCGCGGGCCACCCGGTCGTGCGGTTGTGCACCCCCGATCGCGGTGCTGAAGGTCACGAGCGCGCAATAGTGCTTTCGGGTGGCACCGGCACGCTCTACGGTTGGGCGCATGACAGGGCAGGAGCCGGTCGCGGGCTTCGCCGTTGCCGTTGTTCGTGAGGACGGCCGGTGGCGGTGCAGCGCGTTGGACGGCTCGGTATTGGGTGGGCTCGACACCACGATCACGGCGCTGCGCGACTTGCGCTCCACCGGCGCGGTGTTCGGCATGTGCAATGTGGACGACGAGTTCTTCGTCCTGATCCGCCCGATCCCCGGCGGGGTGGACCTGCTGCTCTCGGATGCCGCGGCGGCGCTGGACTACGACATCGCCGCCGACGTGCTCGACCTGCTGCGCGCGGACGCCCCGGATGAGGACGACGACGAGGTGTGGCCGGAGGGCAACCTCTCGATCCTCTCCGACATCGGTCTGCCCGAGGGTGAACTCCTGGTGATCATCGAAGAGGTCGACCTGTACCCGGACGAGCAGCTGGAGATGATCGCTCAGCGCTGCGGCTTCGGGGAGCAGTTCGCGGGCGTGCTGGAGAAGCTGGACCAGTGACGGCCCGCGACACCGAGCTGGTGCGCGCGGCGCTGGAGGTCGCTCCCGGTGCGTTGAGCACCGGTGACGTGCCGATCGGCGCGGTCGTGGCGGCCCCGGACGGGACGATCCTCGCTCGCGAGCACAACCGGCGGGAAGCCGCTGCCGACCCGACGGCGCACGCGGAGATCTTGGCGCTGCGCGCCGCCGCCCGCGCGTGGGGCGACGGCTGGCGGCTCTCCGAATGCACCCTGGCGGTCACCGTGGAGCCGTGCACGATGTGCGCGGGCGCGCTGGTGCTGTCGCGGGTGAGCCGTGTCGTGTTCGGCGTGTGGGAGCCGCGCACGGGCGCCGTCGGCTCGTTGTGGGACGTGGTGCGGGATCGCCGCAGCAACCACCGCCCGGAGGTCGTCGGCGGCGTGCTCGCCGCGGACTGCGCCGCGCTGCTGGAGGAGTTCTTCGACGGCAGGCGGTGACCTGCCTCACCTGTGCGTGATGGCGGATCAAGTGGGGTACTCCCACGGTGACGAACCCTGCGGAAGGAGTCACCCATGGGTGTGTTCGACAAGGTCAAGCACCAAGCTCAGCAGCTGACCGGCCGGGCCAAGGAGGCCACGGGAAGCGCGACCGGCAACGACGAGCTCCGCGACGCCGGCAAGCGCGACCAGGTCGAGGGCAAGGTGAAGGAGACCGGCCAGGACGTGAAGGACAAGGCGGCCGGCGCCGTGCAGGACGTCCAGGACAAGTTCAAGGGTTCCGGCGGCGGGACCGGCGGTTCCGCTGATCGCTGACCCCGTCTGCGGATGCCGAACAGGCGTCCAGTAGCCTTGTCGGCGGTAGCGTGTCCGAGCGGCCGAAGGAGCGCGCCTCGAAAGCGCGTGAGGTGAGAGCCTCCGTGGGTTCGAATCCCACCGCTACCGCCAGCGAAGAGCCGGTTCCCTCCGCGAGGGGACCGGCTCTTCGGCGTTCGAGCCCAGGTCGCGGCCGTTCGCGGCGATGTCGCCGAGCGGGGTGAGCCCGGTGCCGCGCCAGGGGCGGTTGGTCGGGTCGGGCAGAGGATCTTCCGTGCCCGTGCCCGTGCCCGTGCCGTGGTTCGCCGGGGTGGCGACGGGCGCGGCGGAACTCGCGATTCGCAACTGAGCGGCAATGCGAATCGAACGGAGGAAATCGGGGAAAAAGGTTTGCCCGTTCAGGCAATTCGTCGATTCATCAGGCTGGGAAAGGGGCTGAAGCCCGGCCGTAGCGGCATACTTCGGCGCTGTGGAGAAACGGCTGGTCGGAGGGATTCCCTAATTGTTCGGGTGGAGCCGTCATCCTTTCGGGGGCGAGGTTCGCGGCGTCCTAGGTTCGGTGGCGAAGCACTTCCCGGAACTGAGAGGACTCTTCTCGATGAAGCGCAGCGCTCTGCTCGTGGCGTCGGTGGTGGTCGGCATGCTCACGCTCGCCGGACCGGCCTCGGCCGCCCCGTCGTACTACCGCACCTACCCGTCGCACGACCTGGCCGCCAAGGCGTGCGAGGTCGGGAAGAAGGAAGGCCGGTGGACGAGCTGCAGCTACCGTCCCGCGGAGCCCGGTCCGAATCCGCCTGTTCAGCTGTGGGTCGCGTGAGTCGTCGCTGATCCCTCGCGGACGTCGCCCTTCGCGCGCGTGCCCCGGACGGGGCGCTCGAGCGGAGGGCGAACGGCTGTCCGGCCGCAGCGTCCCGGCGCCGGGTGCGCGTCCGGATCTGCTTCCGCGTCCGCGAGAAGGTCGCTCTCGCATTTCCGGGTGGAACGTCCGATGCGCCGTTCGGGCGTGTCCGCGCTGCCGATTCCGAGGAATCGCGACTGGCGCAGGGAAATCCCGCGCGAACTCGAGGCCGATATTTGGTGAAATTCCGAGAATGGAAGCGGAATGCTCCGGGAGGGGGCCGGTGAGCAGGCTCCATCGGCGGAGGAGCGCGGAACATGTGTGGAATCGCGGGAATGGTGTCGTTCGGCGACGACTTGAACCGGAAGAGGCACGTCGTCGAGGCGATGACCGAAACGATGGCCTGCCGCGGACCGGACGCGGCGGGGATCTGGCTGGACCGGCACGTCGCGTTGGGCCACCGCAGGCTGGCGGTGATCGACCTCGAAGGCGGTGCGCAGCCGATGCGGGTCGACACCCCCGACGGATCGGTCGTGCTGACCTACAGCGGTGAGGCGTACAACTTCGCGGAATTGCGCGAAGAACTCCGCGTTCGCGGGCACCGCTTCCGGACCTCCAGCGATACCGAGGTGGTGCTGCACGCCTACCTCGAATGGGGCGAGGCGCTCGTCGACCGGCTCAACGGCATGTACGCCTTCGCGATCTGGGACGCGCGGGACGAGAAGCTCGTCATGGTGCGCGACCGGATGGGCATCAAGCCGTTCTACTTCCAGGAGACCGGGGACGGCGTGCTGTTCGGCTCGGAGCCGAAGGCGATCCTGGCCCACCCCGACGTCGAGCCCGTCGTGGAGGCCGACGGCGTCAGCGAACTGCTCGGCGGCGTCAAGACACCGGGGCACGCGATCTGGGCCGGGATGCGCGAGGTGGTGCCGGGCACGCTCGTGGTCGTGGACCGCGCGGGCCTGCGCGAGCGCACGTACTGGAAGCTGCGCACCGCGGAGCACCCCGACGACCTGGACACGACGATCAGCAGCATCCGCGGGCTGCTCGACGACACGGTGCGGCGCCAGCTCACCGCCGACGTGCCGCTCGGGGTGCTGCTGTCCGGCGGGTTGGACTCCAGCGCGCTCACCGCCCTGTCCGCGCAGCAGCTGGCCGCGCAGGGGGAGAAGGTGCGCAGCTTCTCGGTGGACTTCGTCGGGCTCGCCGACAACTTCCAGCCCGACGACATGCGCGCCACCCCGGACTCGCCGTTCGTGCACGACGTGGCGAACCACGTCGGATCGGTGCACCGGGACATCGTGCTCTCCGACGCGGCGCTGGCCGACCCGGCCACCCGGCGGCGGGTGATCGCGGCGAAGGACTTCGCGGTCGGAGCCGCCGACACCGACGTGTCGTTGTACCTGCTGTTCCAGGGCGTTCGCGAGCACTCCACGGTCGCGCTGTCCGGGGAGACCGCCGACGAGCTGTTCGGCGGCTACCCGTGGTTCCACGACCCCGTGGCGCAGCAGGCCGACATCTTCCCGTGGATGGTGCCGGTGCTGGCCGCGGGCGAGGCCTCCGAGGACGACGGCGGGCCCGCCGTCTCGGAGTTCTTCGACCCGGACCTGGACCGCGGGATCGACCTGATGACGTACCTGAAGGACCGCTACCGCGACGCGGTGGCCGAGGTCGAGCCGCTGCCGGGGGAGGGCGCGCACGAGGCGCGGATGCGCGTCATCAGCCACGTGCACCTCACCCGGTTCCTGCGGGCGCTGCTGGACCGCAAGGACCGCATCAGCATGGCCGTCGGCCTGGAGGTGCGGGTCCCGTTCTGCGACCACCGCCTGGTCGAGTACGTCTACAACGCGCCGTGGGCGATGAAGAGCTTCGACGGCAGGGAGAAGAGCCTGCTGCGCGCGGCGACGCGGGACGTGCTGCCGCAGTCGGTGCTGAAGCGGGTGAAGAGCCCGTACCCGTCCACTCAGGACCCCGGCTACGCGGGCAAGTTGCAGGCGATGGGCCGTGAACTGCTCGCCCAGGACCACCCGATGTTCCAGGTGATCTACCGCAAGTGGTTCGAGGTCACGGTGAACACGCCGCCGGCGGTGCTGCCCGACTACGAGCGGGAGAAGCTCGACCGCGCCCTGGACATCGCCACCTGGTTCGACGTCTACCGCCCGCAGATCCGGGTGCCGTAGGGAAAAGCGCTGGATCGTCCCCATTTGGAGCAATTCGTCGCCGAGATCTTCCCGATCTCCCCGAAAACCGCGACCGAGCGGTGTTCCGTCCGATATGTTCGGTTCATCGCAAGGCGGTCGGGCATCGATCAGGGGGATCGAGCTGGGGGACGCAGGGCGTGTTCGATCTGGACGCGCGGCCGAATCGGCCCGCGTCCGGATCCGCCCTGCCGATCAGCAGATGCGTGGCGCCGCCCTGTGTCGGATATGAAGCTGATCAACATTGGGGGCTGATCACGTATCATGACGGAAGATGGTTCGAGCTATTCCCACGACACCGGTGCGATCCGGGATTCGGCCAAGATACTGAGGCAGATAGCTGACGACATCAGATCGGCGCGCGTTGGATTCGAAGGTGCGGACGAGTCCGCTGCCGGAGCGTTTGGTGGGGGCTGGTTCCTTGGTCCTGGTGTATCGCCGTTCGGTGTGCTGGGTGGGAAGTGGCACCAGGTGAGTGCCGGCATAGTTGAGGGGATGACGACCTCGACGAGCCGGGTGGAAGATGCGGCTGAGGCGCTCCTGCGGACCGCTGACGAGTACGAGGAGTCCGATGCGCGGGCTTCAGCTGAGCTCGAGAAGCTGCTCCAGTTCGTCAGTGGTGACCAGATCGGAGGGTGATTCGCCATGCCGAAGGACGACCGAGCGTTCTTTGCGGACGCGGAATCCGCTGATCAGGAGTTCAAGCGGGTGTCGAACGAGAAGTTCCAGGAGAGCTTCGTTTACATGGGCGATATGACCGAGGAGCGGATGGTTCGATTCGACCAGTACTACAACACATTTCGCGGGATGGGTCTTATTTCAGGTGGTACGACGCCTGTGATCGAGCGTATCGAGAGCGAAGTGCGCACTGTTTTGGTCCATTATGAACTGGAGAACGCGGGGCCGATCGGAGATATTAGGCGCATGCTTGATGGTTGGTCGGGCGATTCTAGAAGTGCCTCGTACAATTTCAAAAACCATTACCTGAGGCGGCTCTCGGATTCTATGGCGCGTCAGTATTCAGCCGCCCTTGCAATGCAGTGCGTCATGGAGGCCCATGAAGCCGTCATCGATCAGGCGCGTCAGAGATACTTGGATCTCATCGACAATGCCACTCGCGCGATCGACGAGAGCGTCGAACTTGCCAGGAGGTCGTCCCCCGCGAGCTCCCTGACGACCGTGATCAGCGCCATCGCCACCGGGTTCACTATCGGGGCGCCGACCGGCGGAGCTCATGGAGCTGTCGTTGGCGCGATCGTGGGAGCGGCAGCCGCTGCGATCCAGACGATCGGTACTCACCTCGATTCCACATCATCGACGCCCGTGGGCAGCGAGTGGTACAGCATCGCTGACGACACCCTCATCAAGCTCGACGCAGTGCTGACCGCTGTCGGGGAGGAGACACGCGAGGTGGAAAAGTCGCTCGACCAGGTTCTCCAAGACATCGGCAAGAGGGACTTCCTGGCACCGCAGGTCTAGCTTGGTGGCCCGATGTAAAGCCGCTCGTAGCCTCCTGCGGGTCCGCGCCGCTTCGGCGGTGCGGACCCGTGCGTCGCCGGTTCGCCATGCGAACTGGGGTCTTCGGTCACCCCGGCGCAGTACCGTCTGTCCTCGACTGATCGTCGAGTGACAGGGGAGTGAGCTCGTGCACGGATCGTCGAAGGTGCTGGCCGGAGCGTTGGCCGCGTGCGGGGTGCTGGTGGTGCTGCCGGGCTCCGCCGCCGCGGCGGAGGTCCGGATCCACGACGTCCAAGGCGCAGGCCGGGTTTCCCCGCTGTTGGGCCAGGAGGTCGCGGGGGTCCGGGGTGTCGTCACGGCGGTGCGCCCGGAGGGGAATTCGCCGGGTTTCTGGTTCCAGGACCCGAATCCGGACGGTGATCCGCGCACCAGCGAGGGCCTGTTCGTCTACACCCCCGACGAGGCGCCGCGGGTCGCGGTGGGCGACGCGGTGTCTGTGTCCGGCACCGTCGCCGAGTACTACGCGGTCGGTGACGGCGAGCAGCCGGAGACCACGCCGAACCAGTCGGTCACCGAGCTCGCCGGTGCGACGTGGCAGGTCACCGGCACCGCGCCGGTCCCCGCGGCGGAACCGATCACCCCGGATTCGGTGCCGGAGGCGTACGCGCCGGACGGCGAGCTGGACGCGCTACCGCTGGACCCGGCCCGGTTCGCGCTGGACTTCTACGAGTCCCGCGAGCACATGGCCATCGCCGTCGAGGACGCCCGCGTCGTCGGGCCAGCGGATTCCTACGGCGCGCTCACCGTCACCTCGAAGCCCGGGCAGAACACGGGCGAGCGCGGCACCACCACCTACACCGGCTACGACCAGCAGAACTCGGGGCGGTTGAAGGTGGAGCCGATCGGCGCGCCCGCTCCGGCGGCGAACGTCGGCGATCAGCTCGCCGGGCGCACCGAAGGCCCGCTGGACTACAGCCGCTTCGGCGGCTACCTGCTGGCGGCGACGGCGCTGGGCGAGCACCGGCCCGTCGGGGTGCGCCCGGAGGTCACCCGCCCGCCGGGCGAGGACGAGCTGGTGGTGGCGACCTACAACGTCGAGAACCTCTCCGCGACCGACGAGCAGGGCAAGTTCGACCGGCTCGCCCACGGCGTGACCACGAACCTCGCCGCCCCCGACGTGATCTCGCTGGAGGAGGTGCAGGACGACACCGGAGCCACCGACGACGGCGTGGTCACCGCGGACCGGACCTTGGGCCGGTTCGCCGACGCGATCGAAGCGGCCGGCGGGCCGCACTACGAGTGGCGGCAGATCGACCCGGTCGACGGGGCCGACGGCGGCGAACCGGGCGGCAACATCCGGGTGGCGTTCCTGTTCGACCCGGCGCGGGTGTCCTTCGTGGACCGTCCCGGCGGGGACGCGGGAACTCCCGTGGAGGCCGTCGAATCCGGTGAGCGGGCGGGGCTGAGCGCCTCACCCGGCCGGATCGCGCCGGGTGACGACGCGTGGCGGGCCAGCCGCAAGCCGCTCGTCGGCGAGTTCACCTTCCGCGGCGAGCAGGTGTTCGTGGTCGCGAACCACTTCACCTCCAAGGGCGGCGACCAGCCGCTGCACGGTCGTGTGCAGCCCCCGGTGCGGAGCTCGGAACAGCAGCGGATCGCGCAGGCCCGGTTGGTGCGTGGGTTCGTCGCCGACCTGGTGGCGATCGACCCGCAGGCGAAGGTCCTGGTCACCGGCGACCTCAACGACTTCGGTTTCTCCCCGGCGGTGTCCGCGCTGACCGACGGAGGGCTGCTGTCGTCGCCCGCGGCGTCGCTGCCGCCGACCGAGCGCTACAGCTACGTCTACGAGGGCAACGCCCAAGCCCTCGACCACGTCCTGATCACCCCCGGCGTCGGCGAGGTCGACTACGACGTCGTGCACATCAACGCCGAGTTCGCCGACCAGGCCAGCGACCACGACCCCCAACTCATCCGCATGCGGTGATCCGCCGCTTGGTTTTCCTTGGAACGCAAGGAAAAGAAGGACTTCGATCAGGTGGCGCCGCTCAGGTTCCGGGAGGTGAGACCCGATACAAGGGTGATCAGAGTTTCGCGGAGATTCGAGTATCTCACCGCGAGCGAGAGGATCGCCGTTGCCGTTCAAAGTGGGGGAGTTGCTCAAGTGGATCGAGGCGGACGGTTGGGTGCTGAAACGAACCCGTGGCAGTCATCGCCAGTATCAGCACCCGGTCAAGCCGGGGAAGGTGACGGTAGCCGGAAAGCCCAGCGATACGTTGCACCCGCGCACCGAGGCGAGCATCCTGAAGCAGGCTGGACTCGATCGGAGGCCGTAGTGAGCGAATATCTCGTGCTCGTCGAGCGGGACGACGAGGGGGGCTTCAGCTCCTGGGCTCCTGACCTCCCCGGAGTCGCCGCAGCGGCCGCCACTTATCAGGAATGCGTCTTGCTCATGCGCGAGGCCGTCGAATTCCACTTGGAAGGGATTCGCGAGGACGGTGACGTGGTCCCGACGCCGACCGTGGTCGGTGCGGTGACCATCGAAGCGGCCTGATCAGAGTTCGGGTGAGCCGAGCCCCGGTGCGCGTTCGTCCGCTCCGGGGCTCGATGTTGTGCGAGGCCGTCCCCGCTGGGCAAGACGATCTTCGACTGGTTCACCGCTCCTGGGAACTTCCTCTACTGGGGGTCACTCAAAGTGAGTACGCTGTGGTCACTGGGTGACGAAGGGGGGAGTTATGGGGCAACCGCAGCGGGACGCGTCGAAAGGTGAAGTGCAGGAGCTGGGCGATTCGGCCTAGCGGCGCGGGCGATGCCGCAGCGGCCCGAGCCGAGGTCGCGCCACGGCGTTCGGTGGGCGCCGGGGTCGTGCGGATCCGGGTCCGCGAAACGCGGAAGGCCCGGTGCTCGCTGAGCACCGGGCCTTCCGATCGGCGGAGGATACGGGATTCGAACCCGTGAGGGCTATTAACCCAACACGATTTCCAATCGTGCGCCTTAGGCCGCTCGGCCAATCCTCCACGCGGAAGTGTACGTGAGGCCGATGATCAGCTCGTGCAGGGGTCCCCCGCGTGCTGACCAGCGGCGGCGAAGATCGACCGCGCGGGCGCGACACCGCTCAGAGCGCGCGCAGCACCCGGATCCGATCCTGCTGCGAGCGCTGCGCCACGGCCGCCTCCGGGACGGCGCTCTCGAACGCGTGCGGGCACCCCGGCCGCACGTGCAGTTCCACCGGCGTGCCCGCGGCGGCGAGCCTGCGGGCGTACTCGATGTCCTCGTCCCGGAAGATGTCGAGGTCGCCGACGTCCACGTAGGCCGGGGGCAGGCCGCTGAGATCGTCGGCGCGGGCGGGCGCTGCGATCGCGGGGACGTCCGCGGTGCCCGCGAGGTCGCCGAGCAGCGCGTGCCAGCCGGTGAAGTTGCGGTCGTAGGACCAGGTCGCCAGCGATTCCAGCTCGGGGTCCGGTTCGATGTTGCGGTCGTCGAGCATCGGGTAGATCAAGACCTGTCGGGCCAGCGGCAACCCGCGTTCCCGCGCCAGGAGCGTGACGCCCGCGGCGAGACCGCCGCCCGCGCTCTCACCCATGATCGCGATGCGCGCGGGGTCGACCCCCAGCTCGGCGGCGTGCTCGTGCAGCCAGGCCGAAGCCGCGTAGGCGTCCTCGACGGGCGCGGGGTGGGGGTGCTCGGGCGCGCACCGGTAGTCCACGGCGAGCACCGGGACCCCGGAGGCGGCGGCGAGCCGGGCGGCCTGCGGCAGGCACGGATCGACGTCGCCGAAGACCATCCCGCCGCCGTGCAGCCACACCACCGCCGAGCCGGACCGTTCGCCGTCCGGGGCGAGCCACCGCAGCGCGATCTCGGCGCCGTCGGCGCTGGTCGCGGTGAAGTCGCTCCTGGACACGCCCGGCACCGGCGGCAGCGCGGCGGCCGCGCTCATCGCCGTCTCGATCTGGCGTCGGATCGCGAGCGCGTCGCCGCGGGCCTCGGGCGCGGGGCGGTTCGCGAAGTACGCCTCCATCGCCGGTTTCAGTTCGGGGTCCAGTTCGAGCGGCACGGGGTCCTCGGCTTCCGATCGGAGTCCAGGCCGAGGCTAGGCGCCACCACCGACGATCTCCGCCCGCCCACCGCTGAACGGGGAAACGCCCGGTCACGAGAGGTTCAGCTCCCGGCGTACATCAGCTCCCACACGTGGCCGTCGACGTCCTGGAAGCTCCCGCCGTACATCGGCCCCATCTCGGAGCTCGGCTTCCACGGCTTGCCGCCCGCCTCGATGGCCTTGGCGACGAGGTCGTCGACCTGGTCGCGGGTCTCGACGCTGAGGCAGTTGAGGACCTCGGTCGTCGTCGTGGCGTCGCTGATGTCGCCGTTGACGAACTCGGCGAAGCGGTCGTGCTCCAGCATCATCACCATGATGTTCTCCTCGACGACCATGCAGATCGTCTTCTCGTCGGAGAACTCGTCGTTGAAGCCGAAGCCGAGTTCGGCGAAGAACGCCTTCGAACGCTGCACGTCCTTGACCGGCAGGTTCACGAAGATCATGCGCATGGCGGGCCTCCTGGAGAGCTCTGGCTCACGTTCCACCGGGTAGACCCCCGGCGGACGTGGAACTCATCGGATACCCGCGATGTCCCGCCGCATCCCGCGACGGCGAGGCGGCCGCCGGAGCGTGCGGGCCGGTCGGCGCGAGTTCCCCCGCGCCGACCGGCCTCCGGACTCAGGACTCGATGTTCAAGCAGGCCGCGCGGCCACCGGCCTTGCCGGCCTGGCCGGCGGCGGTGTTCGTGTTGGACTCCTCGTGGATCACGATCGACTTGGGCGCGCGCTCGCCGGTGATGCCGAACGGCACGTTCGCCGAAGCCTGCCCCGCGCCCTGCGCGTCCGTCTGCAGGTCGAGCCAGATCTCGTTCTGCGGGTTGGCGTACGCCGGGTCCGCGGACGGGCTCTGCGGCGAGGCGGCCGGGTCCTGCTTGTTCTGGAAGTGCGGTCCCGCCGCGTCGCCCGTCGGGCCGCAGGCGTTGACGTGCGCGTGCACCGCGTAACCGCGGTTCGGCTGCAAGCCGGTGACCTCGAAGTCCACCACCGTGGACTGCTCGGAGCCCTCGACGGTGGCCTTGACCTTCGCCCCCGCCGGCGCGAGCGCCGGGTTGTAGGTGAAGGCCGAACCCTGGCCGCCGGGCTGCGCCAGCGTGCCTTCGAACGAACCGGTCTTCGCGTCGCCGCCACCGGTTTGCGTCTGCTCCGCCGGCGGCGGAGGCGTGCCCGGACCGGGCGGCTGGGAGGACGGCTCGCCAGGGGGCGTGCACGCGGTCAGCGCGAGGGCCGCGACCGCGCTGCCGAGGACGAGGACCCGGCGACCGGCAAAAGTGATCCGCTGAGACATGCCGCAGATCATGCCCGAAACAGGCGAAACAGGCGATCACCGGCCCAGGTGGTGAGCGTGACAGCGACCCCGATGGGGGAGCGTTCACAGCCCCGGAGCGGACGCGTTAGACTCTTGGCGGGACTCCGTGCGACGTCCATCCTGTGAACTCCCCCAGGGCCGGAAGGCAGCAAGGGTAAGCGGGCTCTGGCGGGTGCGCGGGGTCCCGCTTACTTTTCCCCGGCCGCCGCACCCGCGTCCCGATCCGGGTCCGCCCCGATCCGGGCTGTCGGTGCCACCGCGTAGGGTCTCGACCGTGGCGCTCGCCCTCTACCGCAAGTACCGTCCGGCGACCTTCGCAGAGGTCGTCGGCCAAGAGCACGTCACCGAACCGCTGCGCACCGCACTGTCGGCGCAGCGCATCAACCACGCTTACCTGTTCTCCGGGCCGCGCGGCTGCGGCAAGACCTCCAGCGCGCGCATCCTCGCCCGGTCGTTGAACTGCGCCCAAGGCCCGACGCCGGACCCGTGCGGTGAGTGCGACTCGTGCGTGGCGCTGGCCCCGGAGGGGTCCGGCAGCGTCGACGTCGTGGAACTCGACGCGGCCAGCCACGGTGGCGTCGACGACACCCGCGAACTGCGCGATCGGGCGTTCTTCGCGCCCGCCCAGTCGCGGTACCGGATCTTCATCATCGACGAGGCCCACATGGTCACCACGCAGGGCTTCAACGCCCTGCTGAAGATCGTCGAGGAACCTCCGGAACACCTCATCTTCGTGTTCGCCACGACCGAACCGGACAAGGTGCTCACCACCATCCGGTCCCGGACGCACCACTACCCGTTCCGGCTGATGCCGCCCGGCGTCATGCGCGACCTGCTCGAACGCATCTGCGGCGACGAAGGCGTGCAGGTCGAACCGGCCGTGTACCCGCTGGTGATCCGCGCGGGCGGCGGCTCGGCGCGCGACACGCTCAGCGTGCTCGACCAGCTGCTCGCCGGGGCCGGGGACGAAGGCGTCACCTACGAGCGGGCCGTGGCGCTGCTCGGCGTCACCGACGTGGCGCTGATCGACGACATGGTCGACGCGCTCGCCGCAGGCGACGGCGGATCGGTGTACGGCACCGTGGACAAGCTCGTCGAAGCCGGGCACGACCCGCGCCGCTTCGCCGCCGACCTGCTCGACCGGCTCCGCGACCTCGTGCTGCTGCACGCCGTGCCCGACGCGGGCACCCGCGGGCTCATCGACACGGCGGGCGACGAGCTCACCAAGATGCAGAGCCAGACCGAGCAGCTCGGCGCGGCCACGCTGTCCCGGTACGCGGAGATCGTGCACACCGGGCTGCAGGACATGCGCGGGGCGACCGCTCCTCGGTTGCTGCTGGAACTGCTGTGCGCTCGGATGATGCTGCCCGCCGTGTCCGAGGCGGAAAGCGCGCTGCTGCAACGCGTCGAGCAGGTCGAGCGGCGGATGACGCTGGCGCCCCCGGCGGCTCCGGCCGAATCCGGCGCTGCTCCCTCGGCTCCCGCTCCCGCTCCCGCTGCCACTGCCGCTCCCGCTGCGGAGGCGGCTCCGGCAGGTGGTCGGCGGGTGTTCCAGCGGCCCAGCGACCGGCAGGCGTCCGGCGGCTCCGACGGCGCGGACCGGCAGGCGCCGGCCGCCGCGCCGAAGGCCGCGAGCGAACCCGCCGCCGAGCAGCCCGCCGAGCAACGGCCTGCGGTCGAACGGCCGGCGGCCGAGCAGCGGCCCGCGAACGAGCAGCGCGAACCGGAGCCCGAGCAGCCGGTCGCGCAGCAGCAACCCGCCGCTCCCGCTGAACAGCCCGCCGCCCCGGCGCCCGCCGCGAACGGCGACGCGGATCGACGCCCGAGCGCTCCCGCCGCGTCGCAGGAACCGGCTCGCCCCGCTGCCGCGCCCCCGCAGTCCGAACCGTCCGAGCCCGCCGTCGCCGAACCGGGCGCCGCGCACTCCGCAGGCTTCGGCGCCGCCGACGTGCGCCGGGTGTGGGCGGACCTGCTGCGGGCCGTGGCGCAGCGCAATCGGCCGACGCAGGCGTTGCTGCTCAACGCCACGGTGCACGACTACGTCGACGGCGCGCTGGTGCTGACGATGCCCACCTCCGGGTTGGTGAAGCAGTTCGCGCAGCAGCGCCGCATCGACTTCGTGCGCGAGGCGATGAGCGAGGTGCTCGGCGCGGGGCCGGACTACGAGGTGCGGTGCGTCGAAGCAGGGTCCGCGCCCGCTCCGCAGCGCCCCGCCGGTGCGGGCTCGGCCGGCAACGGTGCGAAGAAGGAACCGCCGCCGCCCGCCGCTCCGCCGACCTACAGCCGCCCGAGCGCCGCCCGGCAGCAAGCGCAGGCGCAGCAGCCCGCGCCGGACTCCGGCAACGGTGGCCAGGGCAAATCCGCCCCGGAGCGCCCCGCGCGGCCGTCCGGGGCCAACGGCCGTGCGCGGTCGTCTTCCGACGACATCCCGCCGCCGCCGGAGCCGCCGCCGGACGACGAGCCGCCACCGGAAGACGCCCTCCCGCCCGCACCGCCGCCGGACGACGAGGACGAGGAAGCCATGATCGCGGGCTCCTCCCCGGCCTCGGAGGCCGAAGCGGCTCCGCGCCGCGACCGCGAGGAGGAGGCCGTCGAGCTCTTCGCCGCCGAACTCGGCGCCCGCAAGATCGACGACTGACCGGGGCACATCCCGCAGCAGCAAGAAGAACGGCGCACGCCCGGATCCGGGCGTGCGCCGTTTCTCGTGCGCGGAACCGCAGCTCCCGAGCACACCACCCCCGCCACGCTCGCGACTGAGTGAACGGCCCGTTCGTCCAACGGGATTGGACGAACAGGCCGTTCACTCTCATCGGGTCTGCGTCGGGACGGGCTTTGGGCAGGGTGAACGGCCTGTTCGTCCAACGGGATTGGGCGAAGGGTCCGTTCACTCCGAACCGAGGCGCTGCCGCCGCGATCGGCGTTCCGGCGCGGCTCAAGGTCGACGGAGTGAACGGGCCGCTTGTCCAACGGGTTTGGGCGAAGGGTCCGTTCACTCACGCACCAGTGGGTCCCGACGGCGCGGGCGAGTGCTCTGGGCGGGGTGAACGGCCTGTTCGTCCAATGGGATTGGGCGAACGGTCCGTTCACTCTCATCGGGTCTGCGTCGGGAGGGTGCTTTGGGCAGGGCAACGGACCGTTCGTCCAACGGGATGGGACGAACGGGCCGCTCACTCCGGGAGTGGGCGCGCGGGGGTCAGATGAGGTGGCGGGTGAGGAACGCCAGGGCGCGGGGGTAGGCGTTCAAGCGGTTGGAGCGCTTCGCCAAGCCGTGGCCCTCGTCGTCGAACACGAGCAGTTCGCACTCGACGCCGTTGCGGCGCACCGCCTCCGCGAGCTGCTCCGCCTCCGACAGCGGCACCCGCGGGTCGTTCGCCCCGTGGATCACGAACAGCGGCGCGGAGATCTCGTCCACGTGCGTCAGCGGCGACGCCTCGCGCAGGAAATCGGCGTCGTCGGCCAGCGATCCGTACTCCCGCTCCCGGTGCGCCCGACGGTACGGCGAGGTGTTCTCCAGGAACGTCACCAGCGACGAGATGCCCACGATGTCGACCCCGGCCGCCCACCGCCGCGGCTGGAAGGCCAGGCCCGCCAGCACCATGTACCCGCCGTACGAACCGCCCCACAACGCCGACCGGGCCGGGTCGAGGCCGAGTTGCGGGAGCCACTCGTGCAACGCCGCCAAGTCCTGCACCGAGTCCAGCCGCTTGCGCCCGTCGTCGGCGCTGTACCAGCTCTTGCCGTAGCCGGTGGAGCCGCGCACGTTCGGCACCAGCACGGTGTGCCCTTGCGCGGCGAGTCCTTGCACGACGGGGTTGAACGTGCGCACCGATTGGCCTTCCGGGCCGCCGTGGATCATCAGCACGGAGGAGCCGGTCGGCTCGGCGGGTTCGTAGACGAAGCAGGGCACCTCGGCGCCGGGCACCCGGTGCGCGGTCGGCGTCGCGAGCCGTTCACCGGCGAGCGCGGCGGCGGAGTCGGTCATCGTGATCGGCGGCGCCTCCTGCTCGGCGTCGATCACCAGCACGTCGCCGGGCACCTCCGGCGAGCTGAACGAGAGGGCGATGAGCCGCGAATCCGGCGACCACACCGGTGCGGGCAGCGGGAACGAACACCACCCGTCGCCGGGCAGCGGCACCGAGCGGCGCAGCTCCCCGGTCCGCGCGTCGTGCAGCGCGAGCCTCGCGGCGCCGTCCTCGTTGGTCTGCACCAGCAGCGTGCGCCCGTCCGGGGACAACCAGCCCAGCAGGTCGTGCTCCTCGGAGGTCACCAGCCACGTGCGCTGCCCGGTGCGCGCGTCGAGGCGGGCGACACCGGTGCGGTCCCGGTCGGCGTTGGTGCTCACGATCAGCCCGGAGTCGTCGGGCAGCCAGCGGATGTGGGTGCTGCGGGTGTGCTCGCCGAGGCCGGTGAGGGGGCGGAACCGCTCGTCGGCGGTCGCGGGCATCGTGTCGACCAGCAGGATCCGGTCGGACATCGGTTGTGCCCCGGGCAGCGTCAGCGCCAGGTAGTGGCTGTCGGGGGAGGCGACGACCTCCTGCACCATGCCGCCGCCGTCGTAGACGACGATTTCCTCGCCGGTGACCGCGCTGCGGATGACGACGTCGAAGTCGACCCCGTTGCGCCTGTTCGTGGAGTACACGAGCCGGCCGGGCAGCACGTCGAGCAGCCGGTGGACGTACCTCGGGTCGCGCACCAGCGGCTGGAGGTCGCCGAGTTCGGCGGGCCGGGTGCGGCGGCGGTCCAGGCGCATCAGGGAGAGCTGGCCGCGTTCGTTGCCGCCGGTGTCGTGCTGGATGATCGCCGCCCGCTCACCGGGCAGGTAGCGGCCGGTGACGGCACCGGACAGGGCGGTGAGCGCCGTGACGCGGCCGTTCGGGGACAGCTCCACGAGCTGGGTGGAGCCCGATTCGTCTGACCCGGCGAGCACTCGTCCCGCCTCGTCCACGTCGAACGCCCGCCAGCTCGCCAGTTCCAGCAACCGCACCATGTCCACCGCCATGCGCTCACCTTGTCACGCACACCCGCCGCGGTGATCGACCGGTAGGTGATGATCAACACCTCGATCGTTGCGGTGGTCGGCGGCGCCTCGGCATCCCGATGGCGGATTCCGGCGCGCAGCGGAACCGGCAGCGCACGGCCCCGTGAGTGAACGGACCGCTTGCCCAATCCCGTTGGACGAACGGTCCGTTCACCCCATCCGCTCCACACCACGACGCGGAGGTGCCGTCCGCTGGGGCCGCGCCGGTTTCGAGTGAACGGCCCGTTCGTCCGATCCCGTTGGACAAGCGGTCCGTTCACTCCACCCCTGCCAGGGCCTCGGAAGCTCAACCGAGCCGTCGCCCCGGGCTGCGGGTCCGGGTGAACGGACCGTTCGCCCAATCCCGTTGGACGGACGGTCCGTTCACTGCATTTCCGAGGTGCAGGGTGCGTGGTGCGGTGAACGGCCCGTTCGTCCGATCCCGTTGGACAAGCGGTCCGTTCACCGCGGTCGGTGGGCGGCGTGGGGGACATGCTGGGTGGTTGCGCCGGGTGGCGGCGGGGCACGACTACCCTGGTGGTGTGCCCGGTTCGGGCACGTGCCCACGCTGGGTTCGGACCGGTCACGCGACCGGAACGCCGGGTGCGAACGCCACGCGGCGAACTCCAGCGGTGACCAAGAACAGCTCTGGGAGGACCACGGTGCAACCGGGTGGCCAGCCGAACATGCAGCAGATCATGGAACAGGCGCAGCAGATGCAGCAGCAGCTGATGACCGCGCAGCAGGAACTCGCCGACGCGGAGGCCACCGGCACCGCGGGCGGCGGCCTGGTGACGGCGGTCGTCAGCGGCACGGGCGAGCTGAAGTCGGTCGACATCGACCCGAAGGCCGCCGACCCCGAGGACACCGAGACCCTCTCGGACCTGGTGGTGGCCGCGGTGCGCGACGCGAACCGCGCGGCGCAGGAGCTGCAGGCCGAGAAGATGGGTCCGGTGACCGGCGCGCTGGGCGGTCAGGGACTGGGCGGCCTCGGCCTGCCCGGCATGTGACGGAGCGTCCACAGTGTACGAAGGTCCGGTCCAGGACTTGATCGACGAGCTGGGCAGGCTGCCCGGCATCGGTCCGAAGAGCGCCCAGCGCCTCGCCTTCCACCTGCTGGCGGCGGAACCGGCGGACGTGACCCGGCTGCAGGAGGTGCTGCAGAAGGTCAAGGAAGGCGTGATGTTCTGCGAGGTCTGCGGCAACGTCTCCGAGCAGGAGAAGTGCCGGATCTGCCAGGACGCGCGCCGCGACGTGTCGTTGGTGTGCGTGGTGGAGGAGCCCAAGGACGTGCTCGCGGTGGAGCGCACCCGCGAGTTCAAGGGCCGCTACCACGTGCTCGGCGGGGCGCTGGATCCGTTGTCGGGAATCGGGCCGGACCAGCTCCGGGTGCGGCAGCTGCTGACGCGCATCGGCACCGACGAGATCACCGAGGTGATCATCGCGACGGACCCGAACACCGAGGGGGAGGCCACGGCGACGTACCTGGTGCGGATGCTGCGGGACTTCCCCGGTTTGAACGTGACGCGACTGGCTTCGGGGCTCCCGATGGGCGGTGACCTGGAGTTCGCGGACGAGCTGACGCTGGGGCGCGCCCTGTCGGGGCGCCGGTCGATGTGAGCGCGCGCGGGCGGGACGTGCGCCCGCCCGCGCGGTGCTCGCCGCGTGGTGCGCGATGAGCGACTTCGCGGCGGCCCTCGTCGCGGCGGCCGAGCACGCCCGGGCGGCTCCGGCCCGGCTCGGCGGGGTGCGGCTCGTGGCGGTGGACGGGCCGTCGGGTTCCGGCAAGTCCACGTTCGCCGACCTGCTGGTGGCCCGCCTGGACGGCGGCGCCGATTCCGGCCGGGTGCGGCTGATCCGCACCGATGACTTCGCCACGTGGGACGAGCCCGTGCAGTGGTGGCCCCGGTTGCGGGACGGCGTGCTCGAACCGCTGCGGGCGGGGCGCGCCGGGAGCTACCGGCGCACGGAGTGGCCGGGCGGGCGGCCGGTGCTCGGGGCTCGCGTCGAGGTGGCGGTGCCGCGAATCCTGGTGCTGGAAGGGGTTTCCGCTGCTCGCGCTGAGGTAGCACCCGATCTGTCCACGGCGGTCTGGGTGGAGGCGGCGGAGTCGCTGCGGTTGGAGCGCGCCGTGGCCCGCGACGGTGAAGGTTCCCGTCGTGAACTGCGCCGCTGGCAGCGCTTCGAGCGCGAGTGGTTCGCCGCGGACGGCACCCGAGCCCGCGCCGACGTCCACGCCCGCCCGCCGGGCTGATCCCGCGACGGGACGCAATTCGATCTTCGCCGGTGCTCGTTTCCGGCTTCTCGCCGCGCATCGCGGTTCAGGTGAACGGTCCACAATTCGTTGCGCCGTCCGGGTTAATTGATCGTCCTCGGATCATCTGCCGGGGTCATCGAGGATCTTTCGAGGTCAGCGGACGTGATCGGTCCGAAATGAGGACGCGCTGCGAGAGCGGAGGCCGAATTCCCAGTATTTCGGGAACTCGCGGGAAAAAGAAGTGCGCGAAGCCCGCGCGAGTAGCGAGATCGTAACCTCAACTACTCCAAAGGGGCGGCGCGGCGGACTACTGTTCTCGACAATGTGAGACTTGAGACACATCGAGGTGCTTAGATGAGAGCTCCGTCGAGGCCGCTCCGTTCGACCAGCGTCCGGCGTCGGACCGCCGTAGTGGGATTCACCTGCGCATTAGCGGTCGCAGCGGCAGGATGCGCCGAATCGCAGCGCGGCGAAGGCGGTGGTGAAGGCGGCAGCCTCACCTTCGGCGCCGCCGGCGCCCCGGACCTCTTCGACCCGTTCTACGCGTCCGACGGGGAGACGTTCCGGGTGACCCGCCAGATCATGGAGGGTCTCGTCGGGTTCAAGGAGGGCACCGCGGACGTCGAACCCGAACTCGCGGAGCGCTGGGAGCACAGCCCCGACGGCAAGACCTGGACGTTCCACCTGCGCCAGGGCGTGAAGTTCCACGACGGCACCGACTTCAACGGCGAGGCCGTCTGCAAGAACTTCGAGCGCTGGTACGACCAGACCGGCGCGGGCCAGAACAACGCGCTGTCGTACTACTGGATCGAGAACTTCGGCGGCTTCTCCGACGGCGCGAAGCCTTCGCTGTACGCGTCGTGCGAGTCCCCGGACGCCACCACCGCCACGGTGCACCTGACGCGCGCGACCTCGAAGTTCCCCGACCTGCTGGGACTTCCGTCGTTCAGCATGCAGTCGCCGACGGCGATGGAGCGCTACAAGGCCAACGACGTGCGGGCCGTGGGCGACAGCTTCGCCTACCCCGAGTACGCCAGCGCGCACCCCACGGGCACCGGGCCGTTCAAGTTCGCCTCCTACGACTCGGGCAACGCCGCGATCCGGTTGGAGCGCAACGACGAGTACTGGGGCGAGAAGGCCAAGCTCAACGACCTCACGTTCCGGATCATCCCGGACGAGACGACGCGCAAGCAGGAACTCGAATCCGGCGGCATCGACGCCTACGACTTCCCCAACGCCGCCGACCTGAAGGCGTTGCGCGACGCGGGAAACAAGGTCGAGGTCCGCGACCCGTTCAACATCATGTACCTGGGCATCACGCAGAAGAACAACCCGGCGCTGCGGGACCTGCGGGTCCGCCAGGCGCTGGCGCACGCGGTGGACCGGGAGAACCTGGTCAAGGCGAACCTGCCGGAAGGCGCCGAGGTCGCGAAGGAGTTCTACCCGGACACCGTCGACGGCTACGCCGACGACGTGCAGCAGTACCCGCACGACCCGGCACGAGCCAAGCAGCTGCTCGCCGAGGCGGGGGCGTCGGACCTGACGTTGAACTTCTACTGGCCCGCCGAGGTCACCCGGCCGTACATGCCGGACCCGCAGGGCATCTTCAACGCGCTCGCCGAGGACCTCCGCGAAGCCGGGATCACGGTGAACGCGGTGAGCAAGCCGTGGAACGGCGGCTACATCGACGACGTGGACAACGCCCGCGCCGACGTGTTCCTGCTGGGCTGGACCGGCGACTACAACACGCCGGACAACTTCATCGGCACGTTCTTCGGCACCCCGGACAACCGCTTCTACACCGCGGCGTCCCCGTGGGGCGAGCAGCTCGCGACGGAGCTGCGGACCGCCGACGCGGAACCCGACGACGCGCGCCGCGAGGCGCTCTACCAGGAGGTCAACCGCAAGCTGCTCAGCGACTACCTGCCCGCCGTGCCGCTGTCGCACTCGCCGCCGGCGATCGTGGTCAGCGAGCGGGTGCAGGGCCTGGTCCCGTCGCCGCTGACCGCTGAGGAGTTCGCCGGGGTCAGCGTCACCGGGTGACCAGGTGGGGCCGGACGCGCACCCGTCCGCAGGTGACCGCGCGGGTCCCGCGGTCGCGTCCGGCCCCCGCTCCGCAGTTCACGACCGCTCAACGGGGGACGCTTGCTCCGCTACACGATCCGGCGACTGGCACAGCTGGTGCTCGTCGTCTTCGTCCTGTCCATGTTGCTGTTCGGCTGGTTGCGCATGCTGCCCGGCGGGCCCGTTTCGGCGCTGCTCGGCGACCGGGCCACCCCGGAGGCCCGCGCCCAGCTGGAGTCGCAGCTCGGCCTGGACCAGCCGATCTGGGTGCAGTACGGGAAGTTCCTGCTGCGCGCGTTCACCGGTGACTTCGGCACCTCCACCGGGGTGGAGCGGGGCGCGCCGGCGCTGGAGGTCTTCCTGACCCGGTTCCCCGCGACCATCGAGCTCTCGCTGTTCGCGCTGCTGCTGGCGGTGGCCGTGGGCATTCCGCTCGGCTACCTCGCGGCGCGGCGCCGCGGCGGCTGGTGGGACAACATCAGCATCACCTGGTCGCTGGTCGGCGTCGCGGTGCCGGTGTTCTTCCTGGCGTTCCTGCTGAAGTTCGTGTTCGCCGTGCAGCTGGGCGTGCTGCCCGCGTCGGGCAGGCAGGACACCGGGATCCAGGCCACCCACGTCACCGGCTTCTACATCCTCGACGGGCTGCTGACCCGCGAGTGGGACGCGTCGTGGAACGCGTTCGTGCACCTGGTCCTGCCGGCGATCGCGCTGTCCACCATCCCGTTCGCGGTGATCTTCCGGATCACCAGGGCGGCGGTGCTCGACGTGCTCGACGAGGACTACGTGCGCACCGCCCGCGCGAAGGGCCTCAGCGCCATGGTGATCCGCGGCAGGCACGTGCTGCACAACGCGATGCTCCCGGTGGTCACCACCATCGGCCTGCAGACCGGGGCGCTGCTGGCGGGCGCGGTGCTGACCGAGCGGGTGTTCAACATCGCGGGCATCGGCCAAGCCGTCGCCGTCGGCTTCGAACGCAAGGACTTCCCGGTGCTGCAAGTGGTGATCCTCGCGGCGGCGATGGTGTACGTGCTGGTCAACCTGCTCGTCGACCTCTCGTACGCGCTGATCGACCCCAGATTGCGGGCGAGGTGACCATGACGACCCCCACCACGCGCAAGACGCGCATCGACGAGCTCGCCGGAGCGGCGCCCGACGTCGGAGTCAGCCTGGTCGCCTCCGCGTGGCGGCGGGTGCGGCGCAGCCCGGTGTTCCTCGTCGGAGCCACCATCATCGGCCTGTTCGTGCTGCTGGCGCTGCTGGCACCGCTGCTGGCGCCGCACGACCCGGGACTGCACCTGCTGGAGAACCAGGTGTCGCGCGCGGACAACACGATTCCGCCCGCGCAGCCCGGACATCCGCTCGGCGGCGACCAGTACGGCCGGGACCTGTTCTCCCGGTTGCTGCTCGGCTCGCAGCAGACGCTGCTGGTGGCGCTGCTGGCGACCGTGATCGGGCTCGGCGGCGGGCTGGTGCTCGGGCTGCTGGCGGGCGCGTTCGGCGGCTGGGTGGACGCGCTGGTGATGCGCGCCGTGGACGTGCTGCTGTCGGTGCCGTCGCTGCTGCTGGCGGTGTCCATCGGGGCGTTGTTCGCGCAGCAGAGCCAGTTCACGGTGATCCTGGCCGTGGCGATCGTGCAGGTGCCGATCTTCGGCAGGTTGCTGCGGGGCACGATGCTCGCGCAGCGCGCCAGCGATCACGTGCTCGCCGCGCGGGCGCTGGGCGTGCGGGAGAGCGCCATCGTGTTCCGGCACATGCTGCCCAACGCGCTCGGACCGGTCGTCGTGCAGGCCACGCTGGTGCTGGCGGTGGCGATCATCGACGCCGCCGCGCTGTCGTTCCTGGGGCTCGGCGCGGCCGACGACTCGGTTCCCGAGTGGGGCCAGATGCTGGGCGGTGCGCAGGACGTCATCGACTCGCATCCGCAGCTGGCGTTCTGGCCCGCGGGCTGCATCATCCTCGTCGCCCTCGGGTTCACCCTGGTCGGCGAGTCGTTGCGGGACGCCCTGGACCCGAAGCGGCGACGTTGATCGCCGACCTTCCCGTGTGAGGACCTCGGATATGGCATTGCTGGAAGTCCGCGACCTGTCGGTGGTGTTCGCGCGCCGGGGTGAGCCGCCGATGACGGCGGTCGACGGCATCTCCTTCGACGTCGAACCGGGCCGCACCGTCGGCCTGGTCGGGGAGTCCGGGTGCGGCAAGTCCGTCACCTCGCTGGCGATCATGGGCCTGCTGCCGCAGCGCGGCGCGGAGGTGACCGGCTCGGTGCGGTTCGACGGGACGGACCTGCTGGCGCTCGGCAAGAAGGAGCTCGACCGGCGGCGCGGGCGGGACCTGAGCATGGTGTTCCAGGACCCGCTGAGCTCGCTGAACCCGGTGGTGCCAATCGGGTTGCAGGTCTCCGAGGTGATCGAGCGCCACCGCGGCCTCAGCCGCAAGCAGGCGATGCCGGAGGCGTCGGACCTGCTGCGCCGCGTGGGCATCCCGGACCCGACCCGGCGGCTCAAGGAGTACCCGCACCAGCTCTCCGGCGGCATGCGGCAGCGCGCGCTGATCGCGATGGCGCTGGCGTGCCGGCCGCGGTTGCTCATCGCCGACGAGCCGACGACCGCGCTGGACGTGACGATCCAGGCGCAGATCCTGAACCTGCTGGCGAAGCTCGTCGCCGACACCGACACGGCGCTGATCATGATCACGCACGACCTGGGCGTGGTGGCCGGGTTGTGCGACGAGGTCAACGTGCTCTACGCGGGCCGCGTCGTGGAACGGGCTACCCGCCACGAGCTGTTCGCCCGGCCGCGCCACCCCTACACCGCCGGGCTGCTGGCCTCGGTGCCCCGGCTGGATTCGCCGCGGGGGCAACGGCTTTCGCCGATCCGCGGGTCGGTGAGCGACAACATCCCGTGGGACACCGGCTGCGCGTTCTGCCCGCGCTGCCCGAACGCGCTGGAGATCTGCGAACAGGAGCCGCCGGACGTGAGCGTGGACGTGGGGGCGCGGTTGCTGCGCTGCCACAACCCGGTCCGGGAGAACGCCGTGAGCACTGCGGAGCTGTCATGACGAACGAATCCACCGGGAGCGACGCCGGGCCGGACCCCGAGGTGCTGGTCGAGGTCACCGGCCTCGCCGTGCACTTCCCGATCAAGCGCGGCGTCGTGCTGGACCGCACCGTGGGCCACGTCTACGCCGTCGACGGGGTGTCGCTGAGCATCCGGCGCGGCGAGACCTACGGCCTGGTCGGGGAATCCGGCTGCGGGAAGTCCACTTTGGGCAGAGCGCTGCTGCGCCTGGAGCGGCCCACCGCGGGCAGCGTCGTGTTCGACGGCACCGACCTGTCCGCGATGAAGGGCGAACCGCTGCGCCGGATGCGCCGCCGGATGCAGATGGTCTTCCAGGACCCGCTGTCCTCGCTGGATCCGCGGCAATCCGTGGAGGCGCTGCTGGTGGAGGGGATGCGCGCGCACGGGCTCGACCGCGGCCGGGAGGCGACGGCGACGAGGCTCCGCGAACTGCTCACCGCCGTCGGCATGCCCGTCTCCGCGCTGCGCAAGTATCCGCACGAGTTCTCCGGCGGCCAGCGCCAGCGCATCGGCATCGCGCGGGCGCTCGCGGTGGGCCCGGAGCTGATCGTCGCCGACGAACCGGTCTCGGCGCTCGACGTGTCCGTGCAGGCGCAGGTCGTCAACCTGCTCGAAGACCTGCAGGGCGAGTTCGGCCTCACCTACCTGGTCATCGCGCACGACCTCGCCGTGGTGCGCCACATCGCCGACCGGGTCGGCGTGATGTACCTCGGCGGGCTCGTGGAGGAGGCGGCCTCGGACGACCTCTACGCCGAGCCGCTGCACCCGTACACCCGCGCGCTGCTGTCGGCGGTGCCCGTGCCGGATCCGGAGGTGGAGGACCGCCGCGAGCAGATCCTGCTCTCCGGCGACCTGCCCTCACCCGCCGCGCCACCGGCGGGCTGCCGGTTCCACACCCGCTGCCCGTGGAGCAACCCGGACCGCTGCGGTTCGCAACGCCCCGAGCTGCGCACGATCAGCGGCGGCCACCGCGTCGCCTGCCACCACGCCGAAGCCATCCGCGACGGCCTCCTGCACCCCGCCACCGAGCAGACCCCCGACCTCACCCCCCTCCCCACCACCGAACCAGCGACCTGACGTGGTGCTCTCGACGGCTCCAGGCCGGTTCGGGCGGACGTCGGCGGCTTCGGCGTCGCCGAGGTTCCGCTCGACGAGCCACCTCGCGAGGATTCGCTAGCTCGTTGCGAGGTGGTGCTGGACGCGGTCGGCGATCGCGGTGCGTTCATCCGCAAGGCGCTCAGCAGTTGCGGACGGCTGAGCCGAGACCTGGTCAAACTCGCCACCTGAGCGTCTAGCACGCGTACGAGGTCGTAGGGGAACTGATCGAACTGCTCGCACAGGAACTCGTCGACGCCGGTGACCCGTAGTCCCCACAGCACGAGCTGATCGTGTGGGAATCCTCTGCGGTCCCTGGTCGGCAGTACCGTCGCGCTGCCCGCGATGGCAGCTGCCGAGTGCACCCGGTCGTCGGGATCGGCGCCGGGCATGTCGTTGATCAGATGTTCGTACTCGCCCCGAGGCACTTCCCGGTCCGGGAACGCCTCACGAATCGCCTGGCAGAGCCGCTTGACCGCAGTCTCGCTCTTGCGCCCGGAGCGGGGCAGTACCCGGATCATCTCGGCCAAGAGGTCCTCGGTCCACCTGATCTCGAACAGGCCCTCGACATCGCACCGCAGCAGCAGGTCGCAGATGTAATAGGGGTACAGGGTGTTCGTATCGGGGAACACCCGTTCGTCGTCGGCCACGGTTTACCGTCGTTCTTTGCTACGGCAGGTAGAGGTCCTGCTCGGCAATGGTGTCCATCGCGTCGGAGAGCCTGTTCTGCCTGGACGTCTTGTTCTCCAGGTAAGCGTCGAGGTCCGCGACCGCGATCATGCGGTGCGAGCTCCCTGGTTTGTTGCGAGCGGGAATCGTCCCCCTGTCCAGCAACTTGACCAGCAGCGGGCGGGAGATCCCGAGGTAGCCGGCCGCTTCGTTCGGCGTCATCTCGGATTCGGCGTCGGGCGCGATGATGCGGACGCGATGTCCTTCGGCTTGCTCGCGAGCGGTGTGCAGCAGCGCGTCGAGCACTGCTGCAGGCACCTCGTAGTGCACCTGCCGTCCGTCGACGACGAAGACCAGCGTGGCGGAATGCTGTTGCCGGGAGTCGACCACCTCCTCGACGCCCCGCTGCAGCCTCGACGAGGCTTCGCGGGTTGAGGCGTCCGGCCGTGCCAGCTCGAACATCAGGGTCATGGTGCCTCCTCTGCCCACTGCCAGCTTACTGCTATCTGCAGCATCTGCAATTCCACTTTCCGGGCGTCGTGGGGCTCATGCGGGGCGTGCGGGTTCCGGTTCGGTGGTGCCGGTCGGTTGCAAGGGGGTCGGGGTGGAGCGGGGCTGGAGGCTGCCGAGCAGGACTCCGGCGATGACGACCGCGCCCGCGAGGAGCTCGACGGGATGTGGCCGCTCGCCCAGGACGAGCCAGGCCGAGCTGACCCCCACGACCGGGACGAGCAGCGAGAACGGGGCGACCGTGCTCGCCGGGTGCCGCGCCATCAACGCCGTCCAGATCCCCGAACCGAGCACCGTCGCCAGCACCGCGGTGAACGCCAGTCCGCCCAGGGCGGCCCAGCCCGTGGCGGAGGTGAACGAACCGGCGAGCGCGCGCCACCCGAGGCTCGGGCCCTCGACCAGCGCGGAGAGCGCGAACATCGGCAGCGGCGGCACGATCGACATCCACAGCGTCAGGCGCAGCGGGTCCGACGCCTTCGCCTGGCGGTTGCAGAGGTTGCCGAACGCCCAGCCGAGCGCTCCGCACAGCGTGAGCACCACCGGCAGCAGCGCCGCCGCCTGCGCCCGGTGCCAGCCGATCACCGCCATGCCGAGCACGGCCACGACGATGCCGACGGCCTGCGTCGCGCGGATCTTCTCCCGCAGCAGGATTCCGCCCAGCAGCACGGTGAACGGAGCCGACGCCTGCAGCACCAGCGACGCGAGCCCGGTCGGCATCCCCGATTCCAGTGCGAGGAACAGGAACGCGAACTGCAAGGTGCCGAAGCCGAGCCCGTAGCCCAGCAGCCACCGCCACCGCACGTCGGGACGCGGCACCAGCAGCAGCGTCGGGACCGCGATCACCGCGAAGCGCAGCCCGGCGAAGAACATCGGCGGGAACCACCGCAGCGAGAAGTCGATGGCGATGAAGTTGATCCCCCACAGCACGGCTACGAACACGGCGAGGAGACGGTCTCTGGCGTTCACGCTTGCGAGCGTGCTCGGCTGTTCTGTGAAGGACAAGCAATATTGTCTGCACCATCCATGTAGCTTTGCTTCATGGAAGTGCGGAGGTTGCGGTTGCTGCGCGAGCTGGCCGATCGGGGAACGGTGACCGCGGTCGCGAAGGCGCTGGACTACACGCCCTCCGCCGTCTCCCAGCAGATCAGAGCGCTGCAGGCGGAGGCGGGCGTGCCGCTGACCGAACCCGCCGGGCGGGGGCTGCGGCTCACCGACGCGGGCTGGGCGCTGGTGACCAGGGCCGACGAGGTGCTCGCCGCGATGGACCGGATGGACGCGGAGCTCAACAGCTTCCGGTCCGCGCCGCGCGGCACGGTGCGGCTGGCGATGTTCCCGTCCGGCGCGCTGCTGGTGCTGCCCGGACTGCTGCGGCGGCTCGCGGCCGAGCCGCAGCTGCGCCTGGAGTTCCGCGACGTCGACATGACCTCGGCCGAGGTTCCGGGGCTGCTCGCGGACTTCGACGTGGTCGTGACCCACCGGGATGATCACGCGCCGCCGTTCGACGCGGGGCGCGCGGAGATCACTTCGCTCTACCGCGAACCGCTGGACGTGGCGCTGCCGCCGGGACACCGGTTGTCCGGGAACGCGCGGGTGGAGCTCACGGAGCTGGCGGGGGAGCCGTGGATCGGCGTCAACGTCGGGTTCCCCGTGGACGACGTGCTGCGTTCGCTCGCGGTGCGCACCGGGACGCGGCCGGAGGTGGTGCAGCGGGTCAACGACTTCCGCATCACCGAGGCGCTGGTGGCCGCCGGGCACGGCGTGGCCCTGCTGCCGCGCTACCTGGTGGAGAACCCGAACCTGGTGATGCGCCCGCTCGCGGGCGTGCGCGCCGGTCGCAACGTCGAGGCCCTCACCCGCCGAGGTGGCTCCGGCCGTCCCGCCGTGCACGCGGTCCTCGCGGCCCTCCGCGCCGAATCCACGGCCATCACCACCTGAACGGCTGGGGACGAGTCGCGAGATTTCGAGAGAAGTCGAATCACCCGAACGCGGCGCCGCCGCTCACCGAAGCCGAGGTTTCGCTTCTGAGCTGGGGTGATCTTCTGCCTGGTGGTCGGTCCGGCACGCGGGGGTGTTCAATTTCTCGCGAAATTGCGGGGTCACCCGAGCGCGGTCGCGGATCAGGGTGCGCCGTGCTCGCGGGCCCAGCGGGCGATGGCGGCCACCTCGGGGGCGTGGTCGGGGAGGGTGTCCCCGGCGATGCTCACGACGGGGATGTGGCCGGGACGCGCCACGTCCGCGGGCCGCGGCACGAACCCCTTCTCGTGCACCCCGGTGCTGCCCGGCCCCGGAGTGCCCTCCGCGAGGTGGCCGGTGGTGCGCGCGTACCGCGTCAGCACCTGCGGCGCGCGCAGGTCCCGGTCCACGCCGAACCACTGCTGGCTCAGCGGGAAGAGGCCGGACAACGCGTCCCACCAGCCCTCCGCCGCCAGCAGCAGCTCCGGGTGCCGCCGCCGGAGTTCCCCCGCGAGCCGCCGGTAGCCGTCCACCAGCTCGTACCGCGGATCGTTGAACCAGTAGCCGACGGTGTCGAAGAACGCCGCGTCCACGCCGAACTCCCGCACGATCGCCGACACGGAATCGACCAGGTGCGACCGGAATCCCGGCTCGCCGGGGTTGAGGAAGACCTGATCGCCTTCGCCGGTGCGGTCCCCGTCCCAGTCGGGCCGGTTGAGCAGCTCCACGTAGCGCCCGGTGTCGTTCTGGAACACCGAGCTCCGCCAATCCGCGTACTGCGCGACGTTGGCCCCGTGGCCGCCGAACATCGGCATCAGCCGCACCCCGAGCGCGCGGGCGGCGTCGGTGAGCTCGTGGAACCCCCGCTCCCCGCCGAGGTCCGCGCCGGGCCGGTAGCGCGGGTAGTCGTGGTAGTAGCGGCCTTCCCAGCCGGGCAGGTACGCCAGCACCCGGTGCGGCTCGATGTGCCCGGTGACGAAGCGCAGCGCCTCGGCCATGGCGGGGAAGGTGTTGAACACGTGCCCCGTCCAGTGCTGGCCGTGCAGCGTGACGACCAGCGCGACGTCCCGCAGCCAGTCCGGCACGTCGCGGCGCCGCTCCCACGGTTGCAGCCGGTGCGCGCGTTCCACGAAGGACAGGTGCTCGTCGAGGTCGTCGTCGGGGACGGACACGTTGCGGCGCAGCAGGATCGGCGGCACCTGGTACCGGGGCGTTCGCGCGGAGGCGGCGGGCACGTGCACCAGCTCGACGATCCGGCCGGGCGCGTAGGCCGGCCGGTGCACGTGCAGGATCTGGCGCCGCACCAGCGGATCGCGCACGCTCAGCGTCACTTCGCCGCTCGCCGCCCAGGGCGTCGCCCAGTCCGGGCCGGGGTAGTCGAGCTGGAAGCGCCGTCCGCCGGCGCCGTGCTCCTGCCCGCGTCCGGTGTTCGCCGCCCACCACGGCAGGTCGCCGAGCCCGGCGAGCAGCAGCTTCACCGCTTTCACCGGTTCCGCGTGCCGGACGGCGATGGACCACTCGACGCGGTCGCCGCGCCGGTGCACGTCGATGTCGGCACCGCCTTCGGCGGTGCGCTGCCCGCCGAGCAGCGCGAGCCGGTCGCAGCGCAGGTGCCCGTCGTGGAACCGGGTGCTCGCGGGGTCGAGGGCGTACCCGTTGCCGGTGGTGAAGATCTGCACGGCCCAGCGGACGTCGCCGGATTCACCGGGCAGCGGGAAGTACGGGTCGCGGGGGTCGAAGCTCAGGTCCGCGTCGATCAGGGCCATGAGCGCTCCCGCGGGTTCAGGCGGACGGTTCGGTGAAGGTCGACACCTTGTCCAGCAGCGCCGCGAAATCGTCCGCCTCGTCCGCGTCGAAGATCAGCGTGTCGCCGGGTGGGAGCACGACGGCCACTCGGTCGCCCATGACCAGGACCGACACGGTGCGATTCTCGCCCCCCGAGTCACGGCAGGGAATCCGCCATCGGAGGTCTTCGCTGTGGTCGTCGGTCGGCAGCATGTCGTCCAGTCCACCTCGGGCTTGATCCGGGAGCCAGTGCGGCAAAGGACGACTGAACCGCGCGCGGCGGGAAGCGACAAGTGGCGTGGACCGATCGGGTGGCAATCGTGATCAACTTCGCGAACCGGCCGGGCGGGCGACGCGGAGCGTCGCGCTGGGAAAGCGGCCGGCCCCGACAGGCCGGAGGCCTACCGGCCGCTCTCCCGAATATCCCCAGGGGTGAGTCTGATCACAGCAACCTTTTGCCGCGCTGACATTTTCGCCCTTCATGATCGCCCGCGACTACCTCCTTTAGTTGAGTGGATGCGCCGGTGGGGACGGTCCGCCCGGCGGTACCGGTAGTCCGGAAGGCGGATTCCGCGAATCGAATGTTGCGCTGTTCGGCGTCTCGCCGCGCTATGCATGATCCGGCTCCCCGCGCCCGCTCGAAAATGCGAATTCCGACGCTCCTGCCAGCGACGACGTGAATTCCTGCGGAGGGTGATCGGGTGTGCGCGCACTGCGGTCGGCGGCGGGATTGCGTCATTCGACACGGATGGATGGGATCTCGGCGCACGGTGCGAAATGGTGGGGCGGCGCAGAACGCCGGGCGCCCGGCCGAGCGAGCGCCCTCCGCCAGGCGCCGAGTTTTTCGAGGAGTGGAGTTGATCGACCGGGTGACGCCCGCGGTGACGGCGATCGTGTTCGGCGTCCTGCTGGCGGTGCTGCTGTTCGTCCCGTTCGTGGCTCGCGAATACCGCTGGCGCGGCGACATCGGCGTCGGCAGGTTGGTGGTCGTGCTCGGCTTCGTCGTGCACTGCTGGGCGTTGATGACCTACACCCTGCTGCCGCTTCCCGAGGTGTCGCCGGGTTTCTGCGCCACCGACGAGTACGCGCCGCAACTGGTTCCGCTGCACTTCCTCGACGACGTCCGCGCCGCCAGCTGGGGTGCGGGTGCGCTGGTGCGGGACCAGATGGTGGGGCAGGCGCTGCTGAACGTGGCGCTGTTCGTGCCGCTGGGCATGTTCGTGCGGCACCTGTTCCGGTTCGGCCGGTTCGGGACGATCGCGGTCGGGTTCGGCGCTTCGCTGCTGATCGAGTCGACGCAGCTCACCGGGGTCTGGTTCCTCTACCCGTGCGCGTACCGGCTGTTCGACGTGGACGACCTGCTGATGAACACGGCGGGCGCCGCGTTCGGCCTGCTGCTGACGCCGGTGCTGGAACTGGTCGGCGGGAAGCCCCCTGAGCGCCCGCTCACGCCGCGCCGGGTGACGCCGGGACGCCGCTTGCTGGGCATGGCCTGCGATGCGGCGGCGGTGACGCTGACCGGCGCCGCGCTGCACGGCGCGGCCGTGGCGGTGCTGGTCCTGACCACCGGGGCGTCGCCGTCGGTGGCGCTGCCGGAGCCCGCGCGGGCCGTGTTGAACGCCTGGCTGCCGGGGGCGTTGGTGCTGCTGGTGCCGACCTTGATCGGCAGCGGCGGCACGCTGGGGCAGCGCGCGGTGCTGCTGCGACCGGCGCTGCCCGACGGTGCGCTGCCCGGCAAGGCGCGGCTGCTGATCCGGTTGTTGTTCGGCAGCGGTCAGTACGTGCTGCTGATCGGCTTCGCCGACCTCGGTCCGGGCGAGCTGAACCGGGTGGCGGCCGGTTTCATCGCGGGCACCGCGATCGCGGTGTGGTGCACCGCGAACCACCGCGGCCTCTCCGCCTGGCTGACCGGCCTGTCCATCATGGACACGAGGATGCCGCGCTCGAAGTTCCGCCACCGCAAGGGAGATCCGTTCACCCCGGGCGAGACGATCCTCGTCGGCAGTCTCCCCACCTTCGAACCCGGCGGCCGCGACCTCCGCGACCTCGTCGACCCCAGAGGAGTCGGCGCCCACCGCCGCCCGGACTCCTGATCATCACTCGGTCGCCTTCGGGTGCGCGGTGCCCGCACCGACGACCCACACGGTCGCCCGATCCACGTCCAGCAGGTACCAGACCCGGGCGGCCCCGGTGACCTCGAGCTGCCACAGCGGCAGCGTTCGACCCTCGAACGTGCCGGTTCGCAGTGATCCCTTCATGGGATGGTGGCGCGGTGTCGGCGGCGACGGCGCGGGAGCAGAGCTCATCTGCTCCCAAGCCCACCGGGTATTGGCCGGCGCGGCCTGGCGCAGTTCGTCCCAGCCCTTTCCTGCCTTGTTGTCTCCGCAACGGACCTCCCACTTGTCCGGCCCAGCAGGGGGAGCGACTCGGTGCTTGCGCCTCGTCTGGTTCATGCGCCCGGAGGGATGGTCGCCGTACCGTGGTCTTCGGCATCATTGGTCAGCTGTGAGAACAGCTCGGGGTCGGCGTGTACCTCGGCGGTGTGCCGCCATTCCGTGATGACCTGGACAACCGGGGCGTGGTTGTCGACCGATTCAGCTGCGCGCAGAGTTTCCACCAGCTCCACGACAAAGGCTCGGACGTCTTCGGCGGGCAGGAAGCGCACCCAGGGGAAGGCTTCGGGAACGACGTCCACCAGCAGGCTCAGCGCCGCCTTGTCGTGCCGCATCATGGCGACGAACATGCGCGTGGTCGCCGAGACCAGCTCGGTCTCCTGCGCGGCATGGGCGGCTGTGGTCAACATCAGGTCCTCGTCGCCGCGGCGGCGCAGGCGCATCGTGTGAGCCGGATGGGTGTCGAGCTTCGCGAGCGTGGCCTTCGGTGGTTGATCAGCTCGGAGAATGGTGTCTCGACCGTGGCAGCCATACTTTAAAACCAGTTTGAAAGTCGTCCGCTGGAAAGGCCGCGCAGGCCACCGAGGACACGAGGATGTCGCGCTCGAAGTTCCGCCACCGCAGGGGAGATCCGTTCACCCCACCGCCGCCCAGGCCCGTGAGCGGGACGCGCAGGCCGGAAGGGCTCTCAAGCGGGGCGGCACAGGCAGAACTCGTTTCCCCCCGCGGTGCTCGGCTTGCCGGTGAGCGCTTTCGTCCGCATCCGGCCCGCTCCCGAAGATCGCCGCGCTGGCTACCCACACCGCGATGGGCACCGCGTTCACCATGCTCGACTTCGCGACCTTGTACGACCCGGTCGTATACCTGGACAGTCTCAGCGGAGCGATCTACCTCGAAAAGCCGCGCCCGCACCCCGTTTCCGGGTGCGGGCGCGGCTCTTCCTCGCGGAGGGGTTCAGCCGGTGGTCACCGGTGGGCCCGGTTCACCGCCGAGACGACCGCGCGCAGCGAAGCCGTGACGGTGGAGGTGTCGATGCCCGCGCCCCAGAAGATCTCGTCGCCGACGGCGCACTCCAGGTAGGACGCGGCGCGCGCGTCGTCGCCCGCGGTGAGGGCGTGCTCGTTGTAGTCCATGACGCGCACGTCGTGGCCGATGGTGCTCAGCGCGTCCACGAACGCGGCGATGGGGCCGTTGCCGGAGCCGGTGATCTCCTGCTCGGTGCCGTCCACGACGACTTTCGCCGTCACCGTCTCGTGGCCCGTTTCGCCGCTGAGGGAGCGGGAGACCAGCTCCAGCGGGGTGCGCGGCTCCAGGTACTCCTCGGAGAACACCTGCCACATCGCGTCCGGCGAGACCTCGCCGCCGCCGGAGTCCGTGCGGGCCTGCACCAGCTTCGAGAACTCGATCTGCAGCTTGCGCGGCAGGTCCAGCTGGTGCTCGCTCTTCATCACGTACGCGACGCCGCCCTTGCCGGACTGCGAGTTCACCCGGATCACGGCCTCGTAGCTGCGGCCGACGTCCTTCGGGTCGATGGGCAGGTACGGGACCTCCCACTCGTTGTCGGCCACGTCGACGCCCGCGCGCTCGGCCTCGACCCGGACCGCCTCCAGGCCCTTGTTGATGGCGTCCTGGTGGCTGCCGGAGAACGCGGTGTAGACGAGCTCGCCGCCCCACGGGTGGCGCTCGTGCACCGGCAGCTGGTTGCAGTGCTCCACGGTGCGCTTGATGTGGTCGATGTCCGAGAAGTCGATCTGCGGGTCGACGCCCTGGCTGAACAGGTTCATGCCCAGCGCCACCAGGTCCACGTTGCCGGTGCGCTCGCCGTTGCCGAACAGGCAGCCCTCGATGCGGTCGGCGCCCGCCTGGTAGCCCAGCTCGGCGGCGGCGATGCCGGTGCCGCGGTCGTTGTGCGGGTGCAGCGACAGGATCACCGAGTCGCGGCGCGCCAGGTTCCGGTGCATCCACTCGATGGAGTCCGCGTAGACGTTCGGCGTGGCCATCTCCACCGTCGCCGGCAGGTTCAGGATCACCGGGTTGTCCGGGGTGGCCTGCCAGATCTCGGTGACCGCGTCGCACACCTCGGCGGCGTAGGACAGCTCGGTGCCGGTGTAGGACTCGGGGGAGTACTGGAAGCGGAAGTCGGTGTCGGAGTACTTGCTCGCGTACTCCAACGCCAGCTCGGCGCCCATCTTGGCGATCTTCTTGATGCCCTCGCGCTCCTCGCGGAACACCACGCGGCGCTGCAGGATCGACGTCGAGTTGTAGACGTGCACGATGGCGCGCGGCGCGCCCTCCAACGAGGCGAAGGTGCGCTCGATCAGCTCCGGGCGACACTGCGTCAGCACCTGGATGCGCACGTCCTCGGGGATCGCGCCGTCCTCGATGATCTCGCGGACGAAGTCGTAGTCCGTCTGGCTCGCCGCCGGGAAACCGACCTCGATCTCCTTGTAGCCCATCTTGACCAGCAGGTCGAACATGCGGCGCTTGCGGGCGGGCGACATCGGGTCGATCAGAGCCTGGTTGCCGTCGCGCAGGTCGACCGCGCACCACAGCGGGGCGCGGGTGATGCGCTGGTCCGGCCAGGTGCGGTCCGGCAGCGATACGTCCTCGACCAGCTCGTGGAACGGGCGGTAGCGGTGAACGGGCATCGAGGAACCGCGCTGCGGGTTCCACGGAGCTTGATCGGCAGGGGCCGGGCGGGACGGGGTGCGAACCTTGCCCGCGAACGGTGCTTGCGGTTCCTGCGCGGAAGTCATCTGCGTTGTCTCCTGCTGGTGGGTGTCTGAATTCGAACCAGACGACCGACAGGTTGCTACCCCGCGACGAGGGGCCGGTCTAACTGACCCCGTCGCGGCGGCGAAGCAGGAGAACGCGTGCCACGTCCGCCAGGTTAACCGCACGAGGTGCCCGGGACGCAACCCGCTATCCCACATGCTGGGTCGGCAGCGACCGCCATGCGGCGGAATGGCCTGGTCGCCGGGGAGGGCAGACTGGGGATCATGGCTGCGAAAAAGGGGCGCTCCGGTGTCGCCACCCTGATCAACGGCGCGGGCTTCCTGCTCGCCGTCATCCTGGTGCTGCACATCGTCCTGGTGCTGTTCCACCTGCCCAGCGAGAACGGGCTGGCCGATTCGGTGCGCGGCGCCGCCGAGCCGCTGGCGCTGTTCTTCCCCGGCCTGATCCAGACGACCAACGCCCAGCTCCAGCTGCTGTTCGACTACGGCCTGGCCGCCGCGTTCTGGGTCCTGGTGGCCAGCCTCCTGGCCCGCGTGTTCGGCTGAGCACCGGCCCGGATGCGCTCGGTGAGCGCAGGTCACGAGCCAGCTACGGGAGCTACCCGGCGGTAGTTCTCGGGGGTTGTCGCGTGTCACACTTCCGGGCATGTCGGAGAACGTCGGTGGAACGACCGTCGGTGAGCAGGACGGCGACCGGGCAGGCGGCGGGCGACGGCGGCTGCGCAAGTCGTACGACTGGGCGAAGACCCGCGCGCAGGTCGTCGGAGTGCTCGCCTCGGTGGTCCGCTGGATCGGCACCCTCGCCGCGCTGGTGCTCACCGTGCACGTGGTGCTCACGGTCGGCGGCGCCAATCCGGACAACGGGATCACCCGCTTCGTGGCCGACTGGTCCCAGCCGCTCGCGCTCGGGTTCTCGAACCTGTTCACGCCGGAGAACCCGCAACTGGCCGTGCTGGTGAACTTCGGCATCGCCGCGGTGTTCTGGTTGATCATCACCTCCATCGCGGTCCGGATCATCAGGGCCTTCGGCTGACCCCGACCCGGTGATGTGATGCACCGCAACGTGTGATGCTTGCACTGAGCTGAACCACCGGTGGCGAAGTGGCGTGACAATGCACGCACTCAGCCGCTCGGCGTGGAGCGCGGATTCCCCACCAGCGAGAGGGATGTGCGTGACACGGACCGAAACGCTCGCCGCACCCACCAGGTACTCGCACGCGCTGCTGCCCGCGTGGCTGTTCCGGATGCTGCGCCCGGCTCCGCTGCCGCTGGACTGGACCCGCATCGTGGCCGCCGCCCTCGGCATCGGCGGCCCCACCCTCGCGGGCATCGCGTTCGACCGGCTCGACGAAGCGGTGCTCGTCTCCGTCGGCGCGCTGTGCGCCAGCTTCTCCGACCTCACCGGCTCCTACCGGTACCGGATCCGCCGCGTCGGGCTCACCGTGCTCAGCGGCGGGTTCGGGTTCGCCGCGGGAGCGCTGGCCCCGACGGCGCTGTGGGCGGCCGTGGTGGTCGTCGCGGTCGCGATCCCGTCCGTGCTCTCCAGCCGCGTCAACGACCTGTGCGCGGCGGCGGGCGCCCAGATGCTCACGTTCTGCGTCGTGGCCACCGGGCACGTCACGGCGGGCATCCCCGTCGGGGAGCAGATCGCGTGGTTCGTCGCCGGCGAGGTCCTGCTGCTGGTGATGGTCGCCGCGACCTGGCCGTTCCGCCGGTCCGCCCCGGCGCGGGGCGCGGTCGCGCGGGTCTTCGAGGCGCTGCTGCGGCTGTTCGACGCCGCCGGGACCGATGCCGCGATCACCGCTCGGCAGGACCTCACGAAGGCGCTCGACAACGCCCACGACATCCTCGTCGGCGGTGCCTCCATCTCCCGCAGCCGGGTGCACGACCGGCTGTACGTGATCCTCACCCGCGCCACCCCCGTCGTGGAGGCGTCGGTGGCGCTCGCGCACGCCCGGATCCGGCCCGCCGAACCCACCTTGGAGGCGATGCGCACCGTCGCGCGCTGCGTGCGGGACGGCACGACCGTGCCGCACTACCGGCCCGCCGCCTCCGGTTCGATCATGGTGCACGCGCTGGACCAGGGACTCGCCGACCTCATCGACTCCTGGCGCCGCGCCAAGGACGCAGACCTGCCGGACTACCGGGAACGGCTCGGCGCGTGGGAGCGCCTGCGGCTGTGGCGCAGCAACATCAGCATCGGCCGCACCGGGTGGCTGCTGACGTTGCGCATGGTGCTGTGCCTGTCGGTCGCCGAAGGCATCGGGATCGCGCTGCAGTTCCAGAACTCGTACTGGATCGCGATGACCGTGGCGCTGGTGCTCAAGCCGAACTCCGGGTCCGTGTTCGCCCGCACCGTGCTGCGCGGCATCGGCTCGCTGGTCGGCGTGCTCATCGCCGGACTCGTGATGCTGGCGGTGCCGTCCGGGTGGGGGCTCGCGATCGCGACGGTGCTGGTCGCCGCGTTCGTCCCCGAGGCGCTGAGCAGGCACTACGGGCTGTTCACCATGGTCGTCACGATGATCGTGCTGCTGCAGATGCACCAGAGCGACCTGTTCGTGGACCAGCTGCCCCGGGTGCGCCTGGTGGATTCGCTGCTCGGCTGCGTGCTGGTGCTCGTCATCGGCTACCTGATGTGGCCGCCGGGACGGAGCCCGGCGCTGGCGGGCAGGCTCGCCGACGCGGTGGACACCGTCTCCGAGTACGTGTCGCTGTCCATGGCCGGGCGGGTCCAGGGCCGGTCCGCGCTGCGCCGCCGCACCTACCGGGAGCTGTCGGACCTGCGGACCGCGCTGCAGCAGCAGCTGATGGAGCCCGCCTCGGTCGGACGCGCCGCCGAAGTGTGGTGGCCGTCGATCATCGTGCTGGAACGGCTGGTGGACGCCGCGACCGAACGCGCGCTGCTGATCGAGCGCGGCGGCGACGACCTGCGGCTGGAGCACACCCAGCGCATCGTCTCGACGATGCGCACCGCCGCCCGCCAGCTGCGCATCCAGCCGGACGCGCCCGCTCACACCCTCCGCAACCGCCTCACCGACGTCTACACCGAAGTCGTGTCCTGAGCGGGATCTCCGCGCTCGCGCGATCCCGCGGGCGGTCCGCGAAGCAGTCCACCGCGGCCAGTTCGAAGACCCGTGCCCGCGCCCTCGGACCCGCTCGTCCGCTGAGGCTGCGCCACCGGAACCGGATGCGGAACGCGCTCACGGGCGCACGCGTTCCGCGAGGTCCTGCAGGACGGCCCGCAACTGGTCGGCGGCCTCCCACACGTCGACGTAGCGAAGCCAGGTCGGTGCGAAGCTGAACCGCATAGTGGTGGGCTCGGCGAGGTCCACGATGACGCCGCGGGACAGCAGTTCCTGGGCCACGTAGTGGGCGTGGCGGTGGGTCACGCAGACGTGGGCGCCGCGGGAGCCCTCCGTCACCGGGACCGGTGCGACGTCCGCGGGCAGTTCCCGCAGGCAGCGCAGGAAGTAGGTGGCCAGTCCCGCCGACTTCGTCGCCAGCGCGGCGGGCGTCGCGCCGCCCAGCGCCGCCAGCCCGGCGCGCAGGTCCGAGATCGCGAACGTCGGCGGCATCGCCGGGAACGACGTGCCGCACCGCTGCACCGCCGCGAGCTCCTCCCGCCGCTGCTGCGAGGTGAACGAATAGCCCGGAGCCCCGGAACCGCCACCGAGGTAGCGGTAGCCGCAGCCGACGGCGAAGTCCGCCTCCCACGCCCGCAGGTCGACCCGCACCGCGCCGGCGGAATGGCTCAGGTCCCACAACGACAGCGCGCCGTGGCGATGCGCCTCCGCGGTGATCGCCGCCGCGTCCCGCACCGCGCCGGAGAGCGGGTCGACGTGCGACATCGCGAGGACCGCGACCTGCTCGTCGAGCAGCGCGGGCAGCTCGGCCACGTCGTCGACCATCCGCAGCGTGCAGCCCGCGAAGTCGGCGGCCGAACGCGCCAGGTAGTGGTCCGCGGCGAAGCAGTTCCGCCCGATCGCCAGCACCCGCCGCTGCGGGCGCAGCGCGGCGGCCGAGCGCAGGGCGTTGAACAGGTTCATCGAGGTCGAATCGGCGACCGCGACCTCCGCGGGCAGCGCCCCGATCAGCGGCGCCACGGCGGACGCGGCCAGCCGCGCCTGCCTGCGCAGGCCGTCGTCGACCTGCGGCCAGCCGGTGTGGTCCCAGCGGTGCTCCACGAACTCCCGCAGCCGCGCGGACGTCGACCTCGGGCGCAGGCCGCCGCTGGTGCCGTCGACCCGGATCATCCCGCCGGGCAGCGCGTAGCGGGCGCGCAGGGTGGCGAGCTCGTCGGCGCGGTCCAGCGCCTCCGCCGCCACTCTCGTGCTCGTCCACACGAGTGAGATTCATACCGCATTGATCGACTGCGCGTCACTGCCCCGTCCAGTTGGCGAAACGTCGATGAACACCGCCGGACGGGTCGTCCTCCCACGTCACGGGGGTGATGGGGTTCGCGGATTCCCGTGGGAAATGTCAGGTGAACGGCCACGCGCAACCGGTCGCCTCAGAAGCGCGGAGCGCCCCACCGGTCGGTGAACACCAGCTCCGCCAGCGCTCGCCGGGAGCGGGGAGCGCGTTCCTTCTCCTGCAACCGGTCCGGCAACCCCTCGGCCGATCCGGGCCGGCCGATCGCGATCGCCACCACCGGATCGAAGCCCGCCGGGACGTCGAACTCGGCGCGCACCGCGTCCCGGTCGAAACCGGCCATCTGATGCGCCACCAAACCCTCCGCAACCGCCTGCAGCACCAGGTTCTGCGTCGCCAGCGCCACGCCGTACTCGCCGTAGGGCAGCGGTTCGCCCTCGTCGTCGAGGGTCCGGGCCACGCCGATCGCCAGCGCCGACGCCGACTCCGCCCAGCCCCGGTTGCCGCGCGAGAGCGTGCCGTGGATCCGGTCGAACGTCGCCTCGCCACGGCGTCCGGCCAAGTACCGCGCGGGCTGCGTGTTGCCCCAGGACGGCGCCCAGCGCGCCGCCTCGAACAGCGCCCGGAACCGCGCGTCGTCGAGCTCCGCGTCCGGATCCAGCGCCCGCGGGCTCCAGCGGGCCGCCAGCAGCGGATGCAGCGGGACGGACGACTCCGCCCGCTTCCCGTCCGGTACCTCGAAATCCTCGGTCACGACTCGATCCTTCCATCGCGGCTCGCAGGGGTCAGCCGCTCCGCCGAGCGGAGCGGCACCGGCGGCGGCTCAGATCGCGTACTCCCACGCCGTCAGCGAATACGCCCCGAACCAGGCGCCGAAGCACACCAGCAGCACCGCCGAGCACACCGCCGTCGTGGCCCGCCGGTGCGCCAGCCCGATCGCCACCGGGATCAGCAGCGGGAACGCGGGCAGCATCAGCCGCACCTTCGAGTACATCAGCCCGTCCGAGCCGAGATCCATCGCCAGCACCGCGAACGCGAACAGCACCAGCGGCCACGGCATCCGGGAGCGGATGCACAGCACCAGCAGCACCAGCGCGGCCAGCACGATCCAGACGGTGAACGTCTCCAGCACCGACTTGTACTGCGTCAACGACTCGATCATGAATTTGCCGGTGGCCACGCCGCCGTCGAACGCCGTGGACCAGCCGCGCTGCTGCAACGCGAAGTAGCCGCCCAGCGAACCGGTCTGCACCGCCACCCAGCCCAGGTACAGCGCCATGCCCGATGGGGCGAGCACCGCGCCCAGCAGCGGCCACCAGCCGTCCTTGCGCTGGTACAGCGCGACGAGCGCCGCGAGCCCCACCACGCCGATCAACGCCGTCGCCGTCGGCCGCACCAGGCCGGAAGCCGCGCAGCACAACCCGGCGAGCAGCCAGTTCCGCTCCAGCACCCCGACCAGCGCCCACACGGCCAGCGCGCAGAACAGCGCCTCCGAATACGCCATCGACAGCGTCACCGCCATCGGCGAGGCCGCGAACAGCACCACCAGCAGCAGCCCCACGCCCGCGGTACCGCCCACCGAGCGCCCGATGCGGAACAGGCCGTAGGCGGCGACGATCCCCGCGATGAGGCTCACCATGACCGCGGACCCGGCCAGGCTGATCCCCGGCACCACGTCGAGCAGCTGCACCAGCAGCGGGTAGCCGGGGAAGAACGCCAGCGGCGTCTCCGGATTCCGGTTCCCGTGCCCGTCGACCATGCTGTTCGCGACGCCGCCGTAGCCGTGCGAAGCGATCTCCAGGTACCACTCGCCGTCCCACGCGCTGAGGTTGTCCGACAGCGCTTCGTCGTTGGCCGCGGACAGCCAGGCGAGCACCAGCAGCCCGAACAGGCGGATTGCGAGGTAAACCACACCGGGTGTCAGGAAGGCCCACCGGGCACCCAGGTCCTCGGCCCCGTCGCGGGCCCGTTCCCACCACCGTTCGACGGGACGTTCTTGCTGGTCGTCGGCCATGTTCCCGCCTCGGGAACGATGCGGCCCGACGGCCTCCGGAGTGGTGGACAAACCGCTCCTCCGCCCTTGTCGACAAACCGGCCTGACAGGTTAGTCGTCAGTCACGGCTATGGGTCTGGGCGGTAACGGTTCGGTAGGCTGGCGCAGCAGCGGAGCGACCAGGCACGGACCGCTCGACCAGCCAGGTCGAAGCTGCTTCTCGCTGGTCGCGGGGCTCCCCGGCACGCCGATCGACTCGGTGTGACCGCGCTGGTGCTCTTCGTCCACCGGCGTCAGTGTGGGACAACCCCCGCACCCGGGACGACCGCTTCCTCCGGGCACCCATACCCGAGGAACGGCGCGAGGAGGTTAGTTTCACGTGGCGCTCGTCGTCCAGAAGTACGGCGGTTCCTCGCTGGAAAGTGCCGACCGGATCAAAAAGGTCGCCGAACGCATCGTGGAGACCCGCAAAGCGGGCAATGACGTGGTCGTCGTGTGCTCGGCGATGGGTGACACCACCGACGAGATGCTCGACCTGGCCCAGCGGGTCAACCCGGCCCCGCCGGAGCGTGAGCTGGACATGCTGCTCACCGCGGGGGAACGGATCTCGAACGCGCTCGTCGCGATGGCCGTGGAGGCGCTCGGCGAGCAGGCCCGCTCGTTCTCCGGTTCGCAGGCCGGGGTGATCACCACTTCGGCGCACCAGAACGCGCGGATCATCGACGTCACCCCAGGTCGAGTGCAGGAAGCGCTCGCCGAGGGGCAGGTGGTGCTCGTCGCCGGTTTCCAAGGCGTCGCGCAGGACACCAAGGACATCACCACGCTCGGCCGCGGCGGGTCGGACACGACGGCGGTCGCCGTCGCTGCCGCCATGAACGCCGACGTGTGCGAGATCTACACCGACGTCGACGGTGTCTACACCGCCGACCCGCGGATCGTGCCGGACGCGAAGCATCTGGAGCACGTCACCTATGAGGAGATGCTGGAGCTGGCCGCGACCGGCGCGAAGGTGCTGCACCTGCGCGCGGTCGAGTACGCCCGCCGCTACGGCGTCACCCTGCACGTCCGCTCGTCGTACTCACCCAAGCCCGGAACGCTCATTTCCGGCTCAGTGGAGGACCTTTCCGTGGAACAGGCGATGATCACCGGCGTCGCGCACGACCGGTCGGAGGCCAAGGTCACCGTGCGCGGTGTGCCGGACAACCGAGGCGTCGCGGGGAAGATCTTCCGCGTGGTCGCCGACGCCGAGGTCGACATCGACATGGTGTTGCAGAACGTCTCGGGCAGCAGCTCCGGGCGCACCGACATCACGTTCACGGTCTCGCGCGACAACGGCGCCGAGGCGGTCGCCGAGCTGGAGAAGATCAAGTCCGAGGTCGGCTTCGAAGAGGTCGTCTACGACGACCACGTGGGCAAGGTGTCGCTGGTCGGCGCGGGGATGCGCTCGCACCCCGGGGTGACGGCGACGTTCTGCGAGGCGCTGTCCAACGCGGGCGTGAACATCGAGATCATCAATACCTCGGAGATCCGCATCTCGGTGCTGATCCGGGACACCCAGCTGGAGGACGCGGTGCGCGCGCTGCACGGCGCCTTCGAGCTCGGTGGCGACGAAGAGGCGGTCGTGTACGCGGGGAGTGGTCGCTGATGGCTCCCACCGTTGCGATCGTCGGCGCCACCGGCGCCGTCGGCACCGTCATGATCGACATCATCAACAACCGCGACTCCGTGCCGTGGGGCGAGATCCGGCTGATCGCCTCCGCGCGCTCGGCGGGCAAGAAGATCACCGTGCGCGGGCAGGAGAGCACCGTCGTCGAGCTCGCCCCGGAGGCGTTCGACGGCGTGGACATCGTGCTGTTCGACGTGCCGGACGAGATCTCCGCGGAGTGGGCGCCGATCGCCGTCGAGCGCGGCGCGATCGCCGTGGACAACTCGGGCGCGTTCCGGATGGACCCCGAGGTGCCGCTGGTGGTGCCGGAGGTCAACCCGGAGAAGGTGCACGAGCGGCCGCGCGGCATCATCGCGAACCCGAACTGCACGACGCTGTCCATGATGGCCTCGCTGGGTGCGCTGCACCGCGAGTTCGGGCTCAAGGAGCTCGTCGTGTCCTCCTACCAGGCCGCTTCCGGCGCCGGTCAGGAAGGCATCGACCGGCTCCACGCGGAGATCGAGGCGCTGGCGGGCAAGCAGGTCGGCGCGCGCGGCGGCGACGTCGCCGAGGCGCTGGCCGCCGCCGGGTTGCCGGAGGAGACGCCGTTCAAGGCGCCGCTGGCGCTGAACGTGGTGCCGTGGGCCGGTTCGCGCAAGGACGACGGGTGGACCTCGGAGGAGCTGAAGGTCCGCAACGAGTCCCGCAAGATCCTGGGCATCCCGGAGCTGAAGGTCTCCGCGACCTGCGTGCGGGTTCCCGTGGTGACCACGCACTCGCTGGCCGTGCACGCGGTCTTCGAGCGCGAGGTGAGCGTGGCCGAGGCGCACCGGGTGTTCGAGGCGCAGTCCTCGATCGTCCTGCAGGACGACCCGGACAAGCTGGAGTTCCCCACGCCGGCGGCCGTCGTCGGTGCCGACCCGACCTACGTCGGGCGGGTGCGCCAGGCGCTGGACTTCACGAACACGCTGGACTTCTTCGTGTGCGGGGACAACCTGCGCAAGGGTGCGGCGCTGAACACCTACGAGATCGCCGAGACGCTGGTGAAGTGACCTCGCGACCTCGCTGACGGGCGCCTTCCTCCTGGCCGGGAGGAAGGCGCCCTTCTTTTGCCTGACGGATTCAGTGTCGAACGCCAGTTCGCTCGAACGTGTGTTCATCTTCTGCCGGTCTGAAGTCCTGTTCGTCTGGTGGCGATGTATCAGGCATGACCAACATGACGCATAGCGAATACGTGCCCACCTTCGCCCACCGGCTCGCCTTGCCGGAGAGCGAATTCCGCTTCGAGATCCAACACGGACATGCGGTCCCGCTGAGGTCTCGTCCACTGCACCAGCGCGCGGTCATCAAGGCGTGCCGCGAGCTGTCGGCCCGGATTCCGGATGCGCTGGAGGTCGTCTACCGACCTCCGCTGATCACCTCCGCGGCCGATCCGCCGACGGTGCGCCTGCCCGATGTCGTGATCATCACCGCCGAGCTGATCGATGTGAACATCGATTACCTGACCGCCGCCGACGTGCTTGGTCTGGTCGAAATCGTCGAACCGGGCTCCCGCGACCGGGATCTTGTGACGAAGCGCGCCGAGTACGCCGCTGCGGAGATCCCGTGCTACTCGACGATCGATCTCGGGGGCTTCGATTTCCGATCGTCACCGGTTCTGGTTCATCACTGGGGCACCATCCCGGAGTTGGGCGGCGTTCGCATGGTGTGGCGGGATGCGTTCGACTTCGACTTGGCCGGCTTGCTTTGGGCCTCGTCCGGACGTCCGCCATGACCTGGAACCGGGTTTCCGGTTTTCGGGACCGGCCCGGTTAGGTTGGGGTCATGAGCTCCGCACCGGTCGTTCTCGGCATTGATCTCGGCACCACGGCGACGAAGGTCGTCGCCGCCACCCGCGACGCCGAGGTGCTGCACCAGACCGAGCGCGGCTACCCGTTGCGGACCGACGAGACGGGCGAGGCGACGCAGGACCCGCGGCAGGTGCGGGACGCGGCGATCGAGGCGCTCACCGAATGCGTGACCTGGGCTCGCGAGCAGGGGCACGAGGTGCGGGCGCTCTCGTTCAGCACCGCGATGCACACCCTGGTGGGTCTGGACTCGGCCGGGGAACCGGTGACGCCGGCGTTCAACTGGGCCGACACCCGCGCCGCCGAGGTCGCGAAGCGGCTGCGCGCCGACGAGTCCGGGGCCGCCGCCGAGCTGCACCGGGCCACCGGCACGCCGGTGCACACCCAGTCGGTGATGGTGAAGCTCGCTTGGCTGACCGGGCAGCGCACCGACCTCACCGCCGGGGTCGAGCGCTGGGGCGCGCTGAAGGACTTCGTGTTCGGGGCGTTCGTCGACGAGTTCGTGACCGACTACTCGCTGGCTTCCGGCAGCGGGCTGCAGGACATGCACTCGCTGGACTGGCACGAGCCGGCGCTGGCGGTGGCGGGAGTCCGCGCCGAGCAGCTGCCCGAGATCAAGGCGCCGACCGAGTCGCTGCCGCTGACGGCTCGGATGGCCGCGGCCACCGGACTGCCCGAGGGGCTGCCGGTGGTGCTCGGCGGCGGCGACGGGCCGCTGGCGAACCTCGGGGTCGGTGCCACCAGTCCGGGGGTGGCCGCGCTGTCGCTCGGGACCAGCGGGGCGCTGCGGGTGGTGCGGGAACGGCCCGGTGTCGACGACGCGTGCCGCACCTTCAGCTACGCCCTCGCCGACGGGCTCTGGGTGATCGGCGGCGCGGTGAGCAACGGTGCCGTGGTGGGGCAGTGGGCGGCCGACACGTTCGGCGTCGACGTCGCCGACCTGCTCGACGAGGCGCTGGCCGTCGAACCGGGCGCCGAAGGGCTGCTCGCCCTGCCGTACCTGCTGGGGGAGCGGGCGCCCTGGTGGGAGCCGGGTCTGACCGGGGCGTTCGTGGGGCTGCGCAGGTCGCACGGGCGGGCCGAGATGACCCGCGCGGTCGTCGAGGGCGTGGCGCAGCAGCTGGCGCTGGTCAAGGAGGCCGTGCACGACGCGGGCGCGCACGTGCGCGCCGTGCGGGCGACCGGAGGGGGGTTCCGCAGCGAGGTGTGGGCCGCCGCGATCTCCGCGGCGCTGGGCATGGAGCTGGAACTCGCCGAGAGCAGCGGCGGGTCCGGGCTCGGTGCGGTGCTGCTGGGTTGGCGGGCGCTCGGCGAACTCGACTCCTTGGAATCCGCGTCCGAGCTGGTGCGGCCCGAACGCGTCGTCGCCCCGGACGCCGACGCGGCGGAGCTGCTCGCCCGCCGCCGCCCGCTGGTCGACCAGCTGCACCGGACGCTGCGCACCCTGGAGCTCTGACCACCCGCGTTCGGCCGCGGATCGACACCGGACCGGCATTGTTTTGACTGGTTCCAGTTTGTTCGTGGCATACTGCTGGTGCGATGAACCAGCACAGCGATCCCGGTACCGGGCACACCGACGCTGCGGACGGCCACGCGGTCGCCCTCCGCAGGCGGTTGCGCGACGCCGGGCTGCGGGTCACCAAGCCCCGCGTCGCGGTGCTGCGCTGGCTGGCGGGGCACCCGCACTCGACCGCGGACCAAGCCGTGAGCGCGGTGCGACCCGAGCTCGGCGGGGTCTCCACGCAGGCCGTCTACGACGTGCTGCGCGCGTGCACCGCGGCCGGACTGCTGCGGAGGATCGAACCCGCCGGTCACCCGGCCAGGTTCGAGGCCAGGACCGCCGACAACCACCACCACCTGGTCTGCCGCCGCTGCGGCCGCACCGAGGACGTCGACTGTGTGCACGGCGCCGCGCCCTGCCTGACCCCGTCCGACTCCGCCGGGTACGCGGTGGACGAGGCCGAGGTCGTGTACTGGGGCGTGTGCCCGGACTGCCGTTCCGCCGCACGACCGACCGGCGACCAGCTCGCCGACCCGAACCGGGGCGCCCGATCCGGTCGCGCCCCTGGCCGCTGACTGCGGCTCCCACCACAAGGATCCAGGTCCGGACCGGCGAGTCCGGACCTGGATCCGAGGGAAATCCCGGTCAAGGCTGTCTTTGATCTTGGCCTGCGTAGGGGCGAGTGGCGGAACCTCAGGCGTCTTCTCGCTGCGGGATCTTTTTCCCAAGTGGCTCCGCCACGAGGGAAAAAGCTGTCCTCGCGAGAAGACGACTGAGAACCCGCGGGTGTTCGGCTTGCTCAAGCTGGTCGCTGCTCAGCGGCTTCGCCGCTGACAGGACAGAGATCAAAGCCCCGGCGCTCGCGGAGCGGTCGGGTAGCGCGGGTTCTCACAACGTGGGAGCTCGTGGGGGTGTTGTGAAGGTGTGTGTCGCTGTCGGCGTGAGCTGGTGAGCGGGTGGCGGGCTGTTGGGGTCCGGCTGTGGTGGCGCTGGCTCTGATCTGGGGAAATGCGTTCTCTGGTGGGGTGTTCACTGCCTTTTCGGGGGGCTTGTTCCGGTGGTGTTCGGTGTGCGTTGCCGAAGTTGGGCCGGGTCTGGCAAAAAACCTGCACTTCCGGGTTCTCGCGCTGCCCAGATCATCTTCGTACGCTGCAGGAAAAGACCTGATCTTCGGGAGGTGCCCTGGTGTTCAAGCGAACCGGTCTTCGGGTGACGGCGGCCGCGTGCTGCGCCGCGGCGTTCCTGGCGACCCCCGCCTCCGCGGGGACCGGCGGTCCGGGGGCTCCGGGGGCGGGTGATCCCTACTTCCCCGAATACGGCAACGGCGGCTACGACGTGTCGCACTACGACGTGCGGCTGCGCTACGAACCGCGGGACGACCGGCTCGCCGGCACCACGACGATCGTGGCGAAGCCGACCCAGAACCTCACCGCGTTCAACCTCGACTTCGCGCTGCCGGTGAAGTCGATCCGGGTCAACGGCAACCCCTCGGCCTTCCAGCAGCAGGGCACCGAACTCACCGTCACGCCGCCCGCCGAACTGCCCGCGGGTGCCGAGGCCACGTTCGTCGTCGACTACGACGGCGTGCCCTCCAGCGTCGAGGTCGACGGGCTCAACCCGTGGATCCGCACCTCCGACGGCGCGCTGGCCATCGGCGAGCCGGAGATCTCCGCGTGGTGGTTCCCCGGCAACGACCACCCCAGGGACAAGGCCACCTTCGACATCGCCGTCGACGTGCCCGACGGCACCGAGGTGCTGTCCAACGGCGTGAACACCGACACCTCCACGCTGGCCGGTCGCACCACGTGGAAGTGGCGCACCACCAAGCCGACCGCCACGTACCTGGCCTTCCTGGGCATCGGCCAGTACGCGATCAACACGAAGACCGGCGCCTTCGGGCAGCCTTTCGTCACCGCCTACGCCGACGGCCTCGGCGAGGTCGAGGGCGCGGCCAAGGCCAGCGTCGAGCGGACCCCGGAGGTGCTGGACTTCCTCGCCGGGCTGTTCGGCGAGTACCCGTTCGAGGCGCAGGGCGGCGTGGTCCCGGCGGAAGGCCTGAACTTCGCGCTGGAGAACCAGACCAGGCCCACCTACAGCCCGAAGTTCTTCCAGGACGGGGCCAACACGTCCGTCGTCGTGCACGAGAACGCCCACCAGTGGTTCGGCGACTCGGTGTCGGTGGACACCTGGCGCGACATCTGGCTCAACGAGGGCTTCGCCAGCTACTCGGAATGGCTGTGGTCGGAGCAGCAGGGCACCGGAACGGCGCAAGAACTGTTCGACCACTACTACTCGACCGCACCCGAGGACGCGTTCTGGCAGGTCGCTCCCGGTGAGCCGGGGCCGGACAACATCTTCGGCGACGCCGTGTACGACCGCGGCGCGCTGACCCTGCACGCCCTGCGCAACGTCATCGGCGACGAAGCGCTGCTCGACGTGGTGCGCACCTGGGTCGAGGACAAGCGGTACTCCACCGGCACCGTGGAGGACTTCATCGCGCTCACCGAGCAGCGCTCCGGAAAGCAGCTCGACGAGTTCTTCCAGGCGTGGCTGTTCACGCCGGGCAAGCCCGCCGCCACCCCGGAGAACGGGGTCCCGGCATCGGCCACCCGGGCCGGGGTGGCAGTGCCGGAGGCGGTGGCCGAGATCGACGCCACCCACCGGCACGTGCACGACGACCACTGATCAGCCGTCCGGGTGCCGGGGCGGCGCGCCCGTCCCGGCACCCGGACGCAGCTTTCAGCCGAGGCCGTCGAGCGCTTCGCGGACCGGCAGCATCTTCGCCGCCGCCTCCGCGACCTCCAGGTCCGGATCGGAACCGGCGACGATGCCGCCCCCGGCGAACAACCGGGCCCGCCCGCCCGCGCCGCCGGGGGAACCGCCGTCCTCGATCTGCGCGCAGCGCAACGCGATCCCCAGCTCCCCGTTGCCCGCGTCGTCCACCCAGCCGACGGGGCCGCTGTAGCGACCGCGGTCCATGCCTTCCAAGCGTCCGATCAGCGAGACCGCCGCGGGAGTGGGCGTCCCGCCGACCGCGGCGCTCGGGTGCACCGCGGCAGCCAGCCGCAGCAACGCCGCCACGCCGTTGCTCGCCGCGTGCTCGTGCAGTTCACCGGTGATGTGCGACGCCAGGTGCAACACGTTGCGCAGCCGCAGCACCTCCGGCCGTTCCGGCACTGCCAGCTCACCGCAGAACGGCCGGAGCTCGGCGGCCAGCGACTCGGTGGCGAAGGCGTGCTCCGACAGGTCCTTCGCCGACCCGAGCAGGGTGGAGGCGAGTTCGTCGGCGCTGACACCGGGTCGCGGCCACGTCGTCCCGGCCAGCACCCGCGACCGGATGCGCCGCCCCGTGCGCTCCAGCAGCAGCTCCGGCGTCGCCCCCACCAGGCCGTCCACCGCGAAGCTCCAGCAACCGGGATAGCGCGCCGCGAGATTGCCCAGCAGGTAGCGGGCGTCCAGCGGTTCGGCCGTGGTCGCCAGCAGGTCGTGCGCCAGCACCACCTTCCGCACCGCCTCGCCGTCCGAGCCGATCGCGTGACCGGAACCCCCCGGGCCCAAGATCCGCACCGCCTCGGCCACCGACCGCCGGTACCGCTCGGGGGACACGGCGCCCGCGTCGTAGCGGACCGCGCCGGGCTCGCCCACCGGCAGCCGAGGAGCCGTCGACGGCTGACCCACGGTCGTGATCCAGCGGACGCCGTCGCGGGACCCCACCACGACCTCCGGCACGACGACCACGGAATCGCCCGGCCGATCGGCGAACGCGAAGCTGGTGAACGCCACCGGGCCGGTGCCCGGCAACCGCACCTCGTCGTGCACCTCCACGCGTTCGCACCAGGAGTGCCACCAGGCGTCGGCCGCCGCGAACCGCTCCGGCCCCGAAGTGTCCAGCCGAGCCGCGCACCCCCAGCCGACCAGACCCTCCCCGCCGCGGACCCAGCTGACCGGGGACCGGTCGGGCAGCAGCTCCAGCAGCGCCGCGGTGCGCCGCGGGTCGTCCTCGGGGATCGCGATGGTGCGGACGGTCAGCGGACTCGGGGATGTCGCCACGCGTAGAGCCTAGGTGCGGCTGCCCGAGGAGGTCATGACCCGGCTCCTACAATCGGCGATCGTGGCGAGCGACGAGGTGCCCCCGGAGGCGACCGACACCGACGACGGCGGGCACCGGTGGACGGCGCGGCGCGTTCGACGAGCCTGCGCCCGCGGTGTCCTGGTCCTCGGCGTGCTGCTGACCGTGCTCGGCCTGTCCGTGGTCGTGGCCTGCGCCATCGACGACCGCACCATCGCCGAATCCCAGGGCGACGGGGTGGCCGAAGTGCTGGACACCTCGCTGACCCGCACCGTCGTCCGGTTCAGCACCCCCGAAGGCCGGGTGCACATCCCGCAGGACGGCGTGCTCTACCCCGGTGGCCTGCAACAAGGCCAGTTCGTGCGCGTCGAGTACGACACCCGCAACCCCGACCTGGTCCGCGTCGCGGGCCGCGGCATGGTGCTGTCCCTGCTGCCGGTGGCCGGCTGGCTCGCCGGGCTCTGGGTCGTCGTCGGCGGAGCGCACTGGCTGTTGCGCCGTCCCGCGCCGGTCGAACGCTGAACAACCGGGAATTCCGTCCCTTCCGCGCCGCCCGGCACGGCGGCCACAGTGGGCTCAGGTGACCCCGCGGTAGCGGGTGAACCGGGTGGGGCCGACGGCCGCACCAGCGAGTGTCAAGTGGTCTCGCGACCAGCGGTCCAGCCCGCACCACCGGGTGCGGCCCCCGCGAGGTGGGTGAGCGCGTCATGGACACGATGAACTTCGGAACGGACGACCGGTGGTCCGGCCGGGTCGCCGCCGCCGGAAACCCGGACAGGTGGCCGGCATCGGACGGTGCGACGGCCGCCGACCCCGGCGGGCAGGACACGCCCGCGCCGGAGACGAAGCGACCCGAGTGGGTCCTGGGAGTCCCGGCAGCCCCTGCGGAGAACCGGGCCGTGCCGGACGGGGCGGCCCCCGCGGACCTCGCGCGGTACTGCCTGATGCTGGGCGACGACGCGCTGCTGCTGGCGCACCGCCTGTCCGCGTGGGGCGTGCGGGGCCCCGACCTGGAAGAGGGCGCCGCGCTCGCGGCGATCACCGTGGACCTGCTCGACCAGGCCCGGCCGCTGCTGGCCCGCGCCGCCGAACTCGAAGGCGCTGGCCGCGACGCCGACGGGCTCGCCTACCACCGCGACAGCAGCCGGTTCCGCAACGTCCGGCTCGCCGAGATCGACTGCGGTCCGGGCCCCGGCGGCGACTTCGCCCTGACCGTCGCCCGGTTGCTGCTGTTCGCCTCGTGGCGCCACGCCGTGTTCGAGCGGCTCGCCGGCACCCGCGACCCGGTCCTGTCGGCCATCGCCATGCGGACCTGGCGGGTGCTGCTGCGCCACCGCGAGCACGCCGCGCAGTGGGTGATCAGGCTCGGCGACGGCGGACCTGAGTCGCGCACCCGGATGCTCGACGCGCTGCAACGGCTGTGGCCGCTGACCGGTGAGCTGTTCGCGGTGCACCCGGTGGAGCGCAGGCTGGCCGCGGCGAACTGCGCGGTGGCCCCCGACGTGGTGCGCGCCGACGTGGCCGCGGTGCTGGACGAAACGCTGTCGGTGGCCCGGCTCGACCTGCCCGACCTCACCGAAGTGCCCTGGACGGGCACCGGGGGGCGCTACGGCGCGCACACCGAGTCGATGCCGTTCGTGCTCGCCGACATGCAGCACCTGGTGCGGGCCGATCCGGTCGAACCGTGATGATTCCGTTTCCGCGAATGAGTACTTTCCCGCAGGATCCGCCGCGGCGGTGCGGGCAAAGTGGGTGCGATGCCGGGAAGAACCCGGCGGGTCCGCCGCAGGACCGTCTTGGGGGCGAAGGTGGTACGCGGAAACCGAACGGAAGGCGCAACTGGAGATGGACGGTTTCTGGTTGGCAGTGCTAGTGGGAACGTTCGCGGGTGGCGCCGGCGCGGCGGGCACGCTGCTGGCCTGCCGCCTGCTGCGGAAGCGGTCGGCGCCCCCTGAACCGGTCGTGCCGCCCCGACCGGCAGTGGAGATCCGCGGAGATCACGGGCTCGGTGAACCGGGCCGGGTCGACACCTTGCTCCGCGACCTGCACCGGTGCGAGCAGGCGGTGGCGCGGGCCAGGTGCGCCGTCGAATCGGTGTCGTCGGCCCGAGCGCGCGAAGCCCTGCTGATGGTGGTCCGCCGGATGGACGCCGAGCTCCCCAGCGTGGAGGCCCTCGTGGAAGTGGGGCGCGGCCTCGGTGCCGGAGCCCCGCGGGGCCTGCCGGACGCGGAACGCGGCGACGTCGTGCTGCGCAGGGTGCACGTCCAGATCGCCGACGTCGCCGAGCGCTTCGGCATGATCACCGATCACGTGCTGGACATCGTCGTCGACCTCGTCGCCGCACCGGACCTGCACCGGATGCACCACGAGGTCGCCGTGCTGCGCGACCAGTTCCCGCTGCTGCGGCCCATGTCAGCGGTGTTCGGCCCCGGCGAGCGGGCAACGGGAGGCGCCGCGCACGACCTCTCGGCTCCCGCGATGTCCGCTTTTTGATGTCTTGTTCTTGGCGTGAGCAGGGGTCGGGTGGCGGAACCTCAGTCGTCTTCTCGCTGCGGGATCTTTTTCCCGAGTGGCTCCGCCACGAGGGAAAAAGCCGTCCTCGCGAGAGACCGACTGAGAACCCGCCGGTGGTCGCCTTGCTTGCGTGGGCTATTCGCTGCGCGAATACAGGCACGGCCTTCGGCCGCAAGGCAGACTCGCTTCGCTCGTCCACTGCACGGCTTCGCCGCAAAGCACGTCCTCGCCGTAGGAGGTGTGGTGCGGTGGCCGGTCAGTCGGTAGCGGCCGACTCCGTTGGTGACTCGGCGGTTTCGAGGCGGTCGCGGAGCCAGGTCAAGGTCCGGGACAGCAGTCTCGACACGTGCATCTGGGAGATGCCGATCTGCTCGGCGATCTGGGTCTGCGTCATGGACCTGAAGAACCGCATCACGAGGATCCGCCGTTCCCGCTCGTCGAGTTCGGCCAGCAGCGGGCGGATCGTCTCCCGGTTCTCCACTTCGAGCAGTTCGGCGTCGTCGGAACCGATCGCCGCGCCCAGCGGGATCTCGTCGGTGGCGGTGAGCAGTTCGTCCAGCGAGGCGCTGCGGTAGGCGTTGCCCGCCTCCAGCCCGCGGAAGACGTCGTCCCGGCTGATGTCGAGGTGCTCGGCCAGCTCGCTGGGAGTGGGCGCGCGGCCGAGCTCCTGCGAGAGCCGGGCGATGGCCGAGGACACCGCCAGGTGCAGCTCCTGGAGCCTGCGGGGCATCCGCACCGCCCAGCCCGTGTCCCGGAAGTGCCTGCGCACCTCGCCCATGATCGTGGGAACGGCGTAGGACAGGAAGTCCACCCCGCGGTCCGGGTCGAACCGGTCCACCGCGTTGATCAGCCCGAGGGTGGCGACCTGGGTGAGGTCCTCCTGCGCTTCGCCGCGGTGGCTGAACCGCCGCGCGATGTGCTCCGCCACCGGCAGGTGCGCCGTGACCAGCCGGTCCCGGAGCCGCGCATGGCGGGGATCTTGTTCATCCACACCCGCGAGTTCGGCGAACAGGGGCGCCAGTTCGTCGTAGCGTTGATGTCGCGAGTGCGCAGCGTGATCGGAATCCGCCTGCTTCACTCGTGTGCCCGTCCCTTGGTCAAGTCGATGCGAACCACATGGCCACTGCCGGTGTCCGCGTCCGATTCCACCGAGGTTGACACATCGTCGGTGAGCGCGCTGAGCACGCGCCAGCTGAACGTGTCCTGCCTGGCCTCCTGCGGATGGTCGCTGACGACCGAGGCGGAGACGCTCAGGCCCTGCTCGTCGCCCTGGAACCGGCAGGTCAGGGTCTGTCCGCTCGCGGCGAGCCGGATCAGCGAGGAGCACGCCTCGTCCACCGCCAGTCGCACGTCGGCGATCGAGTCCACGTCGAAATCGGCCCGCATCGCGAGGTCTCCGGTCACGGCCCGCAGGACCGACAACTGGGACGCCTCCGCGGCGACCCGGACCTCCACGACGGACGCCCCCGAGGCGGAGTCCGCGCTCGGACGGGGAGCGGGAGCGGTCTGCTCACCGCGTGCGGGCTGGGGTGCTGACACTGGTACACCTCGCTTTGCGCTGGGGAACCTCGTTCCGGGCCCGGAGCCCGGCCTCGCCGGGCGGACTCCGGGACCCGATCGCGCACCGGGTTCTGACCGCATCACGCGCCACCTCGATCGGGTCCGGTCCGCGGTGCCGCGCGCGGCATCCGCGTCGCGAATGTCGTCGGCCGGGGAGCCGGGGGAATGCGAATACCATTACTCACAGTCACCTGGTACCCGGCGTGGTGGCCGGACAAACGGGTGTTCCAGCCCGGTGTGCGACTTTCTAGATCAGACTGGTCCAGTAGCTCCAGAAGGCCTGCAGCACGAGTACCACGATCACCAAGTACCACACCACCAGCCCGAGGCTGTGGAACCGGCTCAGCGCGGTGCCCGCGGCGACGCCGCCGCCGAGGTGCCCGGAGCTCAGGGTGTGCAGGGTCGTGTACCAGAAGATCGGGATCGTCACGACCCACACGACCATGCAGTACGGGCACAGCGCGCCGATCTCGTACAGGCTCTGGGCGATCAGCCAGTGCACGAACACCACGCCGAGCGCGGTGCCGAGCTGCAGGCCGAGCCAGAACCAGCGCGGGGCGGCGAACCCGGCCAGCAGCACGGCGCCGACGGTGATCAGTACGGGGAACGCGGCGACGCCGATCAGCGGGTTCGGGAACCCGAACAGCGCGGCCTGCGTGCTGTCCATGACGGAACCGCACGACACGATCGGGTTGAAGCTGCACGACGGGACGTACGCCGGATTGCCCAGCTTGTTGATCTTCTCGATGAGCAGCGCGGCGGCGGCGACGAGGCCGATCGCGCCGCCGATCAGGTACAGCCAGCCCAGCCCGCGGGGCGGCGCCGCCGAGCTCGCGGGCGCGGGCTCGGCGGCGCGGGCCTGCTGGGTGGCGGTCACTTCGCCAGCTCCTGGTTCAGCCGGTCCCGCAGCTGGTTGAGCACGTCGCCGTAGGTCTTGGCGTCCTGGCCGGCTTCCCACTTCTGCCCGTTGATGAAGAACGTGGGCGTGCCCTCGACCCCGGCCTTCTCGCCGTCCGCCTGGTCCTTCTTGATCCGCTCGGCCACCGCGGGCGATTTCATGTCCGCGCGGAACTTGTCCACGTCCAGCCCGTTCTGCTGCGCGTACTGGGTGAACAGCTTGTCGGCGCGGGCCGTGTCGTCGCTGACGCTCTGCCCGTCGTCGCTGACCGCCCAGGCGCGGTAGTTGTCGTAGAGGGCGTGGTACATCTCCTTGTACTTGCCCTGGGCGGCGCCCGCTTCGGCGGCCTGCGCGGCGGTTTCGGCCAGCGGGTGCGCCTTGGCGATGGGGAAGTTCCGGTTCACGAAGGTGATGCGGCCCGCGAACTCCTTCTCGATCGTCTGGGTGACGCCGCTGTAGTACTGCCAGCAGGACGGGCACTGGAAGTCGAGGAACTCCGAGACGGTGACCTTGCCGTCGGGCGCTTCGATCAGCTTGTTGCTGTCCGGGTGCGCCACGACGGCGCTGACGTCGGCACCGGGCGCCGGGGCGGGACCGCCGCCCCCGGCCTGGTCGTCGCCCTTCCGGGAGGCGGTGAACAGCAGGATCCCGCCCACGATCAGGATCGCGCCCACGACCACCACGATGCTTAAGATCATGTTGGTGGAGGGGCCGCTCTTCTTCAGCAGCGGGTTCTTAGTCTTCGGCATCGCTCGGTGCACCTTCAGCGGTCGGCTCGGGCGGGGCGTACCCGCACCTGCGGCAGATCAACTCCAGTTTCCCGCACCATCACGAAAGTGTGAGAGAGCGGGTGGTCAGGGGGTCGCCCTGCCCACTACGGGTATACCGCATGCGTGACCGGAACCGATCCGCTCGACCTGCTCGACGCCGATCTTCGCCCGCTGCTGCGGGGCTGGTCGGGGGACTGGCTGGAGCCGGAGCTGGCGACCCGGACCGACGCCCGCTTCTCCGACCCGGACTGGGTGTTCGAGCGCAAGCTCGACGGGGTGCGGGTGATCGCGGGGCGCGACGGGGGAGCGCCGGTGCTGTGGTCGCGCAACCACAACCGGGTCGACTCCGCCTATCCCGAGGTCGTCGAGGCGCTGGCCGGGCAGGCGGACCGGTTCCTGCTGGACGGCGAGGTGGTGGCCTTCGACGGCGACCGCACCAGCTTCGCCAGGCTGCAGCGCCGGATGCATCTGACCGATCCGCGTGCCGCCCGCCGCACCGGGGTGGCGGTGCACTACTGCGTGTTCGACCTGCCGGCGTTCGGCGGCGTCGACCTGACCCGGCTGCCGCTGCGCGTCCGCAAGCGGCTGCTGGCGGAGTGCTTCGAGTTCACCGGCCCGCTGCTGCTGAGCGAGCACCGCAGCGGGGACGGCGCGGAGTTCTTCCGGCAGGCCTGCGCCAGCGGCTGGGAGGGGCTGATCGCGAAGCGCGCGGACCGCCCCTACCGCAGCGGTCGCAGCCGGGACTGGCTGAAGTTCCCGTGCCTGTCCGGCCAGGAGTTCGTCATCGGCGGCAGGACCGAGCCGAAGGGGTCCCGGTCCGGGTTCGGGGCGTTGCTCGTCGGCTACTTCGACGGCGGCGCGCTGCGGTACGCGGGCAAGGTCGGCACGGGCTACGACGAGGCGGCGTTGCGGGACATCGGCGGCAGGCTCGACGAGCTGTCCCGGCGGGAGTCGCCGTTCGCGGACCGCATCCCGGAGCGGGAGGTGCGGTGGGCCGAGCCGGAGCTCGTCGCGGAGGTCGGCTTCACCGAGTGGACCCGGGACGGCAGGTTGCGGCACCCGAGGTTCCTGGGGCTGCGCAACGACAAACCGGCCACCGACGTGGTGCGCGAGGACTGAGCGGCCCGGACCACCGCACCCCGGTCAGCGCAGGACGCTGACCATGGCGCCGTTGGGTGCACCGGTGGGTTGCTGCACCGGGGACTGCGGTGACGACCATGCGGCGAGTACGACGGTCACCAGGACCATCATCACCGTTCCGACAACCGACACGGCAGTGCGGCTGCTGATCTGCATGGTTCGTGCCCCGCATTCCTGGGAGGAGGTGAAAGCTGCTTGGTGGTGGCGTTCGAGCTCGGGTGGCGTGGTCTTCCGGTGCGTCCGAGGGCCGCCGAACACCCCTGGGAGACCCGTGAATCGGCCGGGGCCGATCCGAGGGTTCGGAGGGGGTGACGTCGCCGCGAACTCGAGTGCCACAGAGCATGTCGCCGCACTGGAAGAATACGTTACGTACCCGAAATATTCCCTGGTGGCGTCCATCTCGCCCACGTGAGGGAATGGTCGCCGACTCCGGCTGCGAAGCGCTATCGAACAGACCGGAGTTCACTGGAACGTGCGATCACTGCTCCCAGAACCCCTGCTGGTCCAGCTGCCTGATCAGGACCTGCCCGCTGTGCGTGAGGTGCTCGTGCATCGCCTGCCGAGCGGCCTCCGGGTCGCGGTTGTGCAGGGCGCGCAGGATCGCGCGGTGCTCCGGCCCGGTCGACTCGGTGAAGTCCGACGCGGCGGCCAGCTGCCGCCGCGGCACGTACCGCGAGGCCAGTTGCACGAACCACGCCAGCTTCGCCGAGTCGGCGATGTCGTAGATGACGTGGTGGAACCGGAGGTCGAGCTCCGCGGCGTCGCCGATGCCGAACCGGCCGGCGTGCTCCAGCTCCGCCTGCACCTCTTCCAAACCGGCCAGCTGCGCGACGCTGATCAGCTCGGCGGTGCGCGCGGCGAGCTCACCGGCCAGCGTCGCCTGCACCCGGCTGGTGTCCTCGATGTCCTGGCGGTTCAGCGGCAGGACGGTGAAGCCGCGGCGGGGCTCCAGTTCGACGAACCCCTCGCCGCGCAGCGCCAGCAGGGCTTCGCGCACCGGGGTGACGCTGACGCCGATCTGCTCGGCCAGGCGCTCCAGGTGCAGGTGTTCGCCCTTGCGCAGCCGTCCGGTCACTATCCGGTCGCGGATGCGGGCGGCCACCTCGTCGGAGAGCTGGGCGCGGGGTCGTCGTTGGGGCAGTCCTGCTCCGGGCATCGCTCTCTCGATCATCGCCTGATTTCGATCGTCCCTGGTCGATCGTGGTGGGGTGCGCCGCCGGTCACGGCGAAGGGTGATGCTGCGAACTTGATACCAGGCGTGCGGCGCGACACGATCGCTGATCGTTCCTCCACGGGTATCGTCGCAGGACGTGGCCGCCGATCCTGCTCGTCCGGTGCCCGATCCCGGGCACGCGATCACGCATTCGCTGGCCGCGGCTCGGCTGGGTGATGCCGAGGCGCTGGCCGGGCGGTTGATGGCGGCGATCTTCACCGACAACCCGGAGTGGACCGACTACCGCCCGGTGCCCCGCGAGGACCTCTACGAGGGCTGCCGCCGCTACCTGCAGCGGGTGCTGGAGATCCTCAGCGGCGCCGCGGGCGACCCGGACGGCGACGACGTGGCCGCGGCGATCGGCCGCCGCCGCGCGGAGCAGGGCGTGCCGCTGGAGGTCATGCTGCGCACCTTCCGCCTCGGCGGGCGCATCGTGTGGGAGGCCATCGTCGAGCAGGCGCACGCGGATCGCGCCGATCCGGACGTGGTGCTGGGGGCGGCGACGTCGATGTGGACGGTGATCGACGGGCTGTCCTCGACGCTGTCCACCTCGTACCGCAACACCGAGCTGGAGCGGTTGCGCCGCGACGACCAGCGCAGGCACGCGCTGGTGGAGGACCTGCTCAGCGGCCGGGCGCGGGACACCGCCTTCGCGCAGCGGACGGCGAAGGAACTGGACCTGCCCGCCGCCGGTCGTTACCTGGTCGTGGTGGCGGAGATGCGGTCGGACGGCAGCTTCGCGCTCAGCGGGCAGCACGACGCGTTGGGCGGGGTGCACATCAGATCGGTGTGGCAAGTGCGCGCGGACACACTCGTGGGCCTGGTCGCGCTGGAGCAGCGGAAGGCGGCGGGTGCGCTGGAGGTGCTGCGCCCGTTGGCCCGCGGCCGGGTGGCGGCGTCGCCGGTGGTGCGCGGCCTGGCCGAGGTCGGGCTGGCGCACCAGCTCGCGGTGACGGCGATGGGCACCGCCTCCTACGGTTCCGCGCAGCTGGTGTCGCTGGACCAGCGCTATCCGGAGGCGCTGCTGGTGCAGTCCCCTGACCTGGCACAACGCCTGCTGGATTCGCAGCTGGGGCCGTTGCTGGACCTGCCGGTCAAGGAGCGGGACATGCTGCTGGACACGCTCACGGCGTGGCTGGAGGAGAACTGCTCCACCGCGAACGCGGCGGTGCGGTTGCACTGCCACCGCAACACGGTGCTGAACCGGTTGCACCGGATCGGCACGTTGATCGGGCAGCCGCTGCACGGGCGGGCGGCGTACGTGTCGCTGTCGCTGGCGCTGTCGGCCCTACACCTGCGCGACGGACTGCGCGACTGAGTCCGGCGGCGAAATTTTCCCGTTTTTCTCCGCGCCGTGAGGCGGCCGCGTTTTCCTGGGGGCATCGGCGGTAGGATCTCACGGAAAGTGATACGTGATCACCGAAGGTATTGATCAAGGTCGGAATTGTGCGTTGTGCACAGCGACCGTCGGCGAAGTCTGGGCGGTCGCGCATAGCGCGGAAGTGGCCGCGCTCACGACACTCACAGTGAGAATCACCCGATATTCACCCGGCTGCGAACCCGCCCGTTGGCGCGGTCTCGTGAGGGCTGGTGCGGCTCGAAGGAGCACATCGAAGTGCAGGAATACGACCTCCTCGTAGTGGGCGGCGGCCCCGGCGGATATGTCGCGGCGATCCGGGCCGCGCAGCGCGGTCTGAACGTGGCCGTGGTCGAGAAGGAACGCCCCGGCGGCGTGTGCCTGAACTGGGGCTGCATCCCGACGAAGGCGATGCTGCGTTCGGCCGAGGTCTACGAGACGGTGCTGCACGCCGCGGACTTCGGTGTGCGCGCCGAGAACATCGGCCTGGACTACGACACGGTGACCCGCCGCAAGGACAGCGTGGTCAAGGGCCTCACCGACGGGGTGGCGGGCCTGCTCAAGGCCAACGGCGTCACCGTCGTCAACGGTCACGCCCGCTTCACCGGCCCGACCACGGTCGACGTGTTCGCCGTCGGCGAGTCCGCGCTCGGCGCGAACGGCCCGCGCTACGCCGCCGAACCGGCCGGTGCGGAGCCCATCGACAAGATCAGCGCGACCGACGTGATCATCGCGACCGGCTCGGTCCCCGTGCAGCTGCCGCTGCCCGGCGCGGAACTGCCCGGCGTGATCACCTCCGACGGCGCGTTCGGCCTCACCGAGGTGCCCGGCAAGCTCGCCGTCATCGGCGGCAGCGCCGTCGGCGCGGAGTGGGCCAGCCTGTTCTCCTCGCTGGGCAGCGAGGTCACCATCATCGAGATGCAGCCGACGCTGGTGCCCGCCGAGGACGCCGAGGTCGGCAAGGCGCTCGGCCGTTCCTTCGGCAAGCGGGGCGTGCAGGTCCTCACCGGCGCCACCGTCTCGAAGATCGAGAGTTCCGGTCGCGGCAAGAACGCGGCGCTGAAGGTCGCGGTCGACGGCGCGAAGGTCTCCGAGGTCGACGCGGACGTGGTGCTGGTCGGCGTGGGCCGCAAGCCCAACACCGCTTCGCTGGACCTCTCCGCCGCCGGAGTCGAGGTCGACGGCCGCGGTTTCGTGCAGGTCGACGACAAGCTGCGCACCAACGTCGAGCACGTCTACGCGATCGGCGACGTCACCGGCAAGGCGCTGCTCGCGCACGTCGCCTCGCACCAGGGCGTCGTGGCGGCCGAGACCATCGCGGGCCACCACGCGGCGATCGACTACAACGTCATCCCGGCGGCGACGTTCACCCACCCGGAGATCGCCAGCGTCGGGCTCACCGAGAAGCAGGCCACCGACGCCGGCCACGAGGTCGTCGCCGCGAAGTTCCCGTTCGCCGCGCTGGGCCGCGCCCAGACCTTCGGCGACACCGAGGGATTCATGAAGATCGTGGCGGGCAAGCAGTACGGCGAGGTGCTCGGCGTGCACGTGTTCGGCCCGTCCGCCAGCGACCTGATCACCGAGGGCGCGTTGGCGATCACCTTGGAGGCGACGCTCGACGAGCTCGCCGAGACGATCCACGCGCACCCGACGCTCGGTGAGATCGGCATGGAGGCGGCGATGTCCGCGCTCGGACTGCCGGTGCACACCGCGCCGCCGAAGAAGCGTTGATCCACCCGTTCCGCTCGACGCATCGAAAGGGTTCCGTGATGGCTGAGACCGCGACCCGCACCAAGCCCGCCACCCGCGCGAAGTCCCGCCGCGGCACGGCGAGCGCCGCCAAGAGCGGCCCGTTCTCCGGGGAGTCCGCCGAGCTGCTGCGCGGCTACTTCCAGCAGATGACGCTGATCCGCCGCTTCGAGGAGCGCGCGGCGCAGGGCTACACCCAGGCCAAGATCGGTGGCTACTGCCACCTGAACCTGGGCGAGGAGGCCACCGTCGTCGGCCTGATGTCGGCGCTGCGCAAGACGGACCTGCTGTTCACGAACTACCGCGAGCACGGCTACGCGCTGGCCAAGGGCATCGAGCCCGGCCGCGTGATGGCGGAGCTCTACGGCCGCACCACCGGCACCTCCAAGGGCTGGGGCGGTTCGATGCACATGTTCGACGTGGAGGCCGGGCTGCTCGGCGGCTACGGCATCGTCGGCGGCCAGATCCCGCTGGCCACGGGTGCCGCGCTGGCCATCGACTACCGCGACGGCGACCAGGTCGTGATGTGCCAGATGGGTGACGGCACCACGAACATCGGCGCGTTCCACGAGGCGCTGAACATCGCGGCGCTGTGGAACCTGCCGGTGGTGTTCGTGGTGGTGAACAACTTCCTCGGCATGGGCACCACGGTCGAGAAGTCCTCCGCGGAGTCGGAGCTCTACAAGCGGGCTTCGGCGTACCGGATGCACGGCGAGCGGGTCGACGGCAACGACGTGCTGGCCGTCCGCGACGCCGCGACGCGGCTGGTGCAGCGCGCCCGCGAGTCGGGCGGCCCGGCGCTGCTGGAGGCGGTCAGCCACCGCCTCAAGGGCCACTCGGTCGTGGACCCCGCGAAGTACCGCAGCGAGGAGTCGGTGCAGGACGCCCGCGACCACGACCCGGTGGTGAACTTCCGTGCGCGGCTGATCGAGGCCGGCGTGCTCGACGAGGACGGTGCCAAGGAGATCGAGCGGCTGGCGCAGGCCGACGCGGACGCCGCGGTGGCCTTCGCCGACGACAGCCCGCACCCCGAGGTCTCGACGCTGTTCGACTACACCTACGCCACTCCGGTCGCCAACGACTCGCGTCGGCTGCCCGCCGACCCGGTGTTCTGACCGCACTCTCATCTCTCGTCGTCGCGCGGTGCCCGGTGTGCTTCGCCGGGTGCCGCGCGCGGCATGTCTTCAGGAGAACGACTCTTGGCCGTCATCACTTACCGCCAGGCGCTGCACGACACCCTGCGCGACGAGATGCACCGCGACGACGACGTGTTCCTCATCGGTGAGGAGATCGGCGTCTTCGAGGGCTCGTACAAGATCACCGCTGGGCTGCTGGACGAGTTCGGCGAGAAGCGGGTGCGCGACACCCCGATCGCTGAGGAGGGCTTCGTCGGTGCTGCGGTCGGCGCCGCGATGCTGGGGCTGCGGCCCGTCGTCGAGCTCATGACGATCAACTTCTCGCTGGTGGCGCTGGACCAGATCGTCAACCACGCGGCCAAGATCTACGGCATGTTCGGCGGGCAGACCAACGTGCCGATGGTGCTGCGCACGCCCGGTGGCGGCGGTCAGCAGCTGGGTGCGACGCATTCGCAGAACATCGAGCTGTACTACGCGTTCGTGCCGGGTCTGAAGGTCGTCGCGCCGAGCACGCCCGCGGACGCGAAGGCGCTGCTGCTGGCGTCGATCCGGGACGACGACCCGGTGCTGTTCTTGGAGAACCTGGCGCTCTACAACACCAAGGGCGAGGTCCCGGATCACGTGGAGCCCGCCGAGATCGGCAAGGCCGCGGTGACCCGCGAGGGCACCGACATCACGATCATCGGCTACTCCCGGATGGCGGGCGTGGCGACGCAGGTCGCGGAGAAGCTGGCCGCCGAGGAGGGCATCAACGCCGAGGTCGTGGACCTGCGCAGCCTGCGCCCGCTGGACCGCGAGACGTTCGTGAACTCGGTCCGCAAGACCGGTTGCGCGGTCGTGGCCGAGGACGACTGGCTGACCTACGGCATCGGCGCGGAGATCGCCGCGTCCATTTCGGACGGCGCGTTCGACTACTTGGACGCCCCGGTGCGCCGGGTCGCCTCCGCCGAGGTCCCGCTGCCGTACGCGAAGCCGCTGGAGACGGCCGCGCTGCCCTCCGCCGAGTCCCTCACGACCGCGGTGCGTGAGACGCTCGACGCCGTCGGCCGTCGCCGCTGAGCCCGACCCGAGTCGTGCGTTCGGGCCGGACCCCGGGAGCCACGACGAACCGGTTCACCACGAGACTTTGAGAGTTCCCGAGGAATGTGCAGATGACTGAGATCCAGATGCCCCGCCTGTCCGACACCATGGAGGAAGGCGTCATCGCCGCCTGGCGCAAGAAGGTGGGCGATTCGATCGAGCGCGGCGAGGTCGTCGCGGACATCGAGACCGACAAGGCCATCATGGAGCTGGAGGCCTTCGACGACGGCGTGCTGGAGCAGCTGCTCGTCGAGGAGGGCCAGACGGTGCCGATCGGCACGCCGATCGCCCTGGTCGGCGACGGTTCGGGTTCGGCGGCGCAGTCGGCTCCGGCCACCGCGCCGGCGGCGAAGCCGGAACCGGCCCCGGAGGCCGAGCCCGCCGCCGCTCCCGCCCCCACCAACGGCAACGCGGTCGCCGAGGGTGCGAAGCCGAAGGCGTCGCCGCTGGCGAAGGCCGTGGCCAAGGACCTCGGGGTGGATCTCGGTTCGGTCGAGGGCACCGGCCCCGGTGGCAGGATCATCCGCGCCGACATCGAGGCCGCCGCCTCGTCGGCTCCCGCTCCGGCCGCCCCGGCAGCGCAGGCCCCGGCCGCCCCGGCCCCGGCGCCGCAGGTGGCGACTCCGGCGGACGCCGAGGAGGTGCCGCTGAGCAACATCCGCAAGGTCACCGCGAAGCGGCTCACCGAGAGCAAGCAGCAGGCCCCGCACTTCTACCTGACCAGCGCCATCGACGTCACGGAACTCGTCGAGTTCCGCGCGAAGCTCAACGAGCGGCTGCAGGCGGCGGGTGGCCCGAAGGTCAGCATCAACGACCTGGTCGTGAAGGCGGTCGCCACGGCGCTGCGAGCGAACCCGGCGGTGAACGTCTCCTTCGGCGGCGACAAGCTGATCAAGCACAAGCGCATCAACCTGGGCGTCGCGGTCGCCATCGAGGACGGCCTGATCGTGCCGGTCATCCCCGACGCGGACCGCAAGAGCGTCTCGGAGATCGCCGCCGAGGGCCGCGAGAAGGCCGGGCGGGCTCGCGAGGGCAAGCTGAAGCTGGACGAGATGTCCGGCGGCACCTTCACCATCTCGAACCTGGGCATGTTCGGCATCGAGCAGTTCTCCGCCGTGATCAACCCGCCGGAGGCCGGAATCCTGGCCGTCGGCGCGGCGAAGGACGAGCTCCAGCTCCGCGACGGCGAGGTCGTGGCCCGCAAGATCCTGCGCGTCACCCTCTCCGCCGACCACCGCGCCATCGACGGCGCCGTGGGCGCGGCGTTCCTCCAGCAGTTCACCGCCCTCCTGGAAGACCCGCTGCGCATCATCGCCTGACCCAGCAGCACCGAACGACCCGCCCACCCCGAGATTCGGGGCGGGCGGGTCGTTCTGCTCTTCGGCGCGTGACCTTCGTGTGGGCTCAAGCGTCGTAACTGCGCGCCCTGAACCAGCAGATGTCGCCGGGGAGGAACCGCCCGGTCTCTTGCCGTACGTGCGCCGCTCCTTCGCGGATTCGTCGTTCGGCCTGCTGCAGGTCGACCGTCCACGGCCGGAACTCGTGGTCGACCATGTCGCCGGGGGTGAGGACACCGTCCTGCATCAACAAGATGGTCGCCTCCACGGTGCGACCGATGAGGTCTTCGTCGGTCCCGGTGTCTTCCTTGACGAAGTAGGCGAGGTCCGCGAGCTGAATCTGGTCATACTCCCCGGATTCGAGCACCCAGTCGAGGAGTTGTTCTGAAATCCGGAGTGTCACTTCAAGATTCATCCGTGATGACGTCGAACCAGCAGATGTCTCCGGGCCGGAAGATGCTCTGCGTCTTGCTTATTTCCTGTGCCATCTCGCGGATTTGATCGATCGCTTCGCTTTTGCTGCACGTCCATGGCTGGAACCCGTGCTCGGTCAGCTGCCCGGGGCGGACGATGCCTCGCTCGATCAGCTCGGCGGCCGCGTCGACACCTCGCTCGATGAGGCGTTCGTTCGTTCCGCTCTCTTCGATCAGCAGGTGTCCGAGGTCGATGAACTGAACCCAGTCGTCTTCGCCCGCCTCACGGACGCCCTCGATGAAATCGGCTGATAGGTTCATCAGTTCCCTTTGGGTGTGTCGATGTGAATCTTGAGGCTACGGCCTTCGGGGGACACCAAGTCGATGGTGTTCCCAGTGGGGCCGCGTCCTGGTTTCTCCCGGTAGGAGATCACGCTGCCGTCCGGCATCTCTACGCTCGTCCCGTTGTAGTTCGGCAATTCCGTTGGGCGGCCGCCGCGGGACAGGTCTTTCCAAATGGTGTTGAGGTCGTCGACGTTGTCGACGAGGCGGATGGGCATCTTCTTGTTGCGGTCCGGCTTGCGCCCGATGTCCGCGCCCTTGTTCGCGATGTGGTCGGTGATGCCTTTGCCGTTGTGCTTGGCCTTGTCGAGGATGCGGTTGGCGCGGCCCGTCGCGGTGACGCCTTTGAGCAGGCTGCCGCCCTTCTTGGCCGCTCCGGCGCCGCCGACGAGGGTGAGCGCCGCGTCCGGGAGGACGTGTCCTGCCCAGCGTGCGGGGTTGGTGTGGAACTGGTCCCAGGAGACCAGTTGCTTCGCGAACGCGGTGGGATCGGTGGCCGCCGCCGAGAGCGTGGCGGGGATGTTGCCGAGGATGTCGCCGAGGTCGCTGACCCAGTCGCCGAGTCCGGCGGCGAAGTCGGCACCGAGCTGGCCCGCCTGACCCCAGAACCCCGGCCGGGCGGGTGCTGCGGCGGTGAGGTCGAGGATCGTCGTGCGGGTGCGGTCACCGGTCTCGGCGAGTTGTGCACGAGTGCGGTGCAGCAGGTCTTGAGCGGCGGCCCGCTTTTCGGCGCCGGGGTCAGCGAAGGGGATCGGCGCGGCGGGTGTTCCAGCGTCGGCGGACCGCTTCTGCTCGCGGGCGACCGCGGTGTCGTGGTCGGCTCGGGCCTGCTGCGTCGCGGCGTCGGCTTCCTGCCACAGGGCGACGGCCTCCACGGCTTGGCGCTGCGCCCATTCGAGGACTTCGACGTATCCGGTGAGGGAGTCGGCGGCGTCGCGGAACGCGTCGGACGCCTTGAGCCAGTCGACGGGGTGTCCGTCGAACGCTTCGTGGAACGCGTCGGCGGCTTCACCTCGCCAATCCGCGGTGTCGAGGGTTCGCAGTGCCTCCCCGGCGCGGCCGAGTCCGGCTGCGTAGCGATTGCACAGCGCGATCTCGCCGCGAACCCGTTCCCGGATCGCCGGGGATGAGCGCGCGCGGGTCGGTGGTATCTCCGAGCTCGGCCACGCTCACCGTCCCTGCACGAACCGGTCGATGTTGACGTTCTCCGCCTCGGCGTAGGTCTGCGCGGAGTCGTGCAGGGATTCGCTCAGCCCGGTGGCGTCCCGCATCAGCCTGTCCAGGCCGTGTCCCCAGGCGTCGGCGAATTCGCGGACGGCTGGTGTCAGCGGTTCGTGGCCGTAGTCGGTGCCGTCGCCGAGGTCGGAGATGTCTTCGGCGCCGACGGTGCTCATGTCCTCGACGACCTGGTCGATGCCGGTCGCGGCGTTGATCAGTGCGGTCAGGGTGACTTCGACTTCGCCGTGGTCGCTCATGCCGACCTGGTCACGCCGAGGGCTGCGGCCGCCTGGTCGAGCAGGTGCGGCGGCAGGGGCAGGGCGTGCGGGTCGCGGGGGTCGAGGACGAGGCCGACTCCGGTGGGCACGAATTCGAGGAAGTCCATGCCGGGCATCCCGATCGCGTCGCACTCGCCGATGGTGGCGGCGAGTCGTTCGCGGGTGCTGAACACCGACGCCCACCGGCCACGTTCGCCGAGGTCGGCGACGTGCAGCAGCGGTGCGTCCTCGCTGGTGCGGGCGTAGAGGTAGGACCGGGCGAGCGCTTTGAACACGGCACGCGATCCGGCCTCGGACCGGCGTGCGCGTTCGGCGACAACGACCAGCTCCGGCTCTTCCGGCATTGCGACGCCTCCTTTCCGCGGTGGCGCGGAGGCTACCGAGGACGGGGACCGCTCCGCGCCGGGTTCGGCAAGATCGGATCCGGAGTTCGGCGAGGGAGAGAGGATCGTCGCCGGGCGGTCGGCATGGAACGGTCGGGTGCTCAGGCCGCCGGAGGTTTCCGCTTGCGGCGCTTCAGGTGTCGAGCGTCCAGCGGTGTTCGCCGTCCGGTTCGTCCAGCCGCACCGCGTGCGAGCCGTCGGGTGCGACGGTCAGCCCGTAGCGGTCCGCGGCCGGTTCGCCGTTGCTCAGCCACCACGAGTACGCGGCGTCGGCCTCGTCCCACAGGTGACGGGGGCCGAGCTGGTGCACGGTCCAGGGGTGTTCGCCGCGCACCATGGCGACTTTCGCCCAGGACCGCGAGCGGAGGTCGTGCAGTTCGACGTCGCGGTGCTCGTCGTCGCGATCGTCGACGGTGAGGTAGCAGTGCGGTACGCGCAGGCCGATGGTGAAGGCGGCTCGGGAGAACTCCACCATGTCGAACAGTTCCGGACCGCGCCGCGAGGTGATGGTCCGGTCGGCGGCGGCCAGTTCCGCGTCGGTGGGATCGAGGTGGTGGCGGCGTTGCCCGCGCATCCGCATGAACGCCAAGCGGGTGCCGCACCGCCCGCTCGCGGAGCCGTCCGGGCGAACTTCTAGCCGTGTCAAGGCATCTTCGCCGTAGTCGGTGCCCCACGGAGTCAGGATCAGCCCGCCGTCGCGAGCCTGGTCGATCCACGCCTGCGGCACGGCTCGCACCGAGGCGGTGGCGATCACCCGGTCGTACGGCGCTCCCGCCGGGTGACCGCCGCTGCCGTCGGCGGTGACGACCACGGCTTCGTGGCCGGTCGCGGCGAGTGCGCGCCGGGCCTGCTCGGCCACGTCCGCGTCGATCTCGACCGTGGTGACGTGACCCGCCGAGCCGACTCGGTCGCGCAGCAGCGCCGCGTTCCACCCGGTGCCGCTGCCGATTTCGAGAATCCGTTGGCCTGGCCGCACTTCCAGCGCGTCGAGCATGTCGGCGACGAGCGACGGCCTGCTGCACGAGCTGGTCGGTGCTCGCGCGATGTCGTGGTCCCGCCCGTCTTCGACTTGAGTCACGACCGGTTCGTCGGCGTCGACCAAGGCACGCCACCGCGCGGGCTCGCTCTCGCGGGAGACCGGAGCGAATCCGTCCGATTCCGGGTCGTCGTCCCAGATCACCGGCGGAACGAACGCCTCCCTGGGCACGGGGAGCCGGGCACGCCACGCGGTCACGACGGCCTACTCCTTGCCCTCGTCGCCTTCGTGCTTGTTGCCGTCGTCCTCGCTGCCCCAGGTCTCCCACTTCTCCGGCTGCGGAGTGCCCTGCCCGTCCCGGTCGGCGTCCCGTCTGCCCATCGTTCGCCTCCTGCGCTGGGAAGTGCGTCGAACTCCAGGGTGCCGACGAGCGATGACCACCGGGAAGGCGTGGCCGGGTGAAAGAATCCGCAAGATCGGGTGCGGTGAACTTCCTTGATCCGCAGGCTGAGCGGTGCTACTTCGCCTCGGCGACCAGCTGGTGCGTGATCAGCGGGGTCACCTCGATGTCGGCCCAGGGCCAGATCGGCAGGTCGGAGAGCACGTCGTGCAGCTCCTCGGCGTCGGCCGCGACCCAGACGCCGACGTTGGACCCCTGGCGGTCCTCGCGGACCGCGGCGAGCACCAGCGGGACGACTTCGTCGTGGAGGTGGGGCCCTCGACGCTCAGCCACCACATGAAGGTGCTGCGGGAAGCGGGCGTGGTGCGCTGCCGCTTCGAAGGGACCCGCTGCTTCGTGTCGCTGCGCGCGGACACGTTCGACCGCTTTTCCACCGCGCTGGACGGAGTTCTGCGCTCGATCGCGGAGGAAGCCGCCTGACGATTCGGCGGCGTAGAGTCGATCACGGGTGTCGTCAACGGAATCGGGTGGTCGCCGTGGGAGTCGTGTCCGTCGTAGGGCGCTGGGTCAACAAGGCCGTCGCGCCGCTCGTCGCGCGGTTCGGGAAATGGCCGGACGCCGGCGGTACGAGCATGGCGATCGTGACCTACCAGGGCCGTCGCTCCGGGCGGGAGTTCTCACTGGTCGTCGCCATCCGCCGCACCGAGAGCGGTGCCACGATCAAGGTCGAACTGCCCGACCAGAAGCGCTGGTGGCGCAACTTCCTGGAATCCGGCCCGATCGCCCTCGAAGTCGGCGGCGAGCGGCGCACCGGCCAGGCCCGCGCGGTCCGCGACGAAGGCGGCAAGGTCCACGTCCACGTCGACCTGGACTGATCGGGCCGGAGCGGAATTCGGTGCCGTGCGGCTGTTATCAGCCGCGATCAGCACTCACGCGAGCGCGCTCAGCCGTCGTAGCGACCGGACTTGATCGCGTCGAGGAACGAGACCCACTGGTCGGGCGTGGCCGTGAAGTACCCGGCGGCACGGTCTTTCGTGTCCCGCACAGCGGCACCGCTGCGCGCCCGCCCGACCTCGACGCAGTTGGTCTGTCCGCCGCTGTAGCTCGACTTCCGCCAGTGGTTGTGCCCCGTGCTGGCATTCATGACTTCTCCTTCTGCTTGCTCAACTTGCTGATGAAGTCCGCTGATTCGGCAGGGCTCATGGCGTGTTTTTGAAGCAGCGCAACGGAATCCCGATACTGGTTCACCGCTTTGCCGTCGGTCAAGGTGGTCGACGAACCGAAGTGCTCCAGATGGACCACCGGCTTTGCTTGAGGAAACTCGATCAGCAGCCACGAGCCGCACAGCAGTGGCGCGAGCGCGAGGCCGTGCGGTAGGACGTGCAACGTCACGGTGTCCCGCTGTGCGGACTGCGAAAGCCGTTGAAGTTGTTCGATCATCACGCCGTGCGAGCATGGCGGGAACCGTAATGCCGACTCGCCGATGAAGGCGATCAGCTTCTTCGGCGGGGCGTCCGTGAGCACGTGTTGCCTGCCGATGCGCATGTGCGCGTTCGTTTCGGCCTGGCCACGGGGTGCGCCGAAAGCCGAGAGGATGTGGCGCGCGTACTGGTAGGTCTGCAACAAACCGGGAACCATCAGCGGTTCCACGTTGGTGATCGTGCTCGCGGTGCGCTCGTACTCCATCAGCATGGCCAGCTGCTTGTCGGCGCCGGGTGCGACCCAGTTCGGATCTGATGCGTCGCGTGCCAGTTCCAGCAAGCGTTCCCGATGGGAGCCGCGAACTCCGAGGACTGCGAGCACTGTCGCGGTGTCGGCTTCCGTGGGCGCGAGTTTGCCTGTTTCCCATCGGGAGATGTGTGAGCCGCTGCGCCCGATCAGCTCGGCGAGCTTCCGCGTGCTGATGCCCTTGTGGCTCCGGGCTTGCCGAAGCTCCGCACCGAGTGCGCGAGCTCGTGGTGTGTCTGCATTGCTCGCCATGCGCGACATCTTAGGTGGTCACGTAGGGCGCCCAAGGTCATCACCCGAAGGTGGATCTTGTGCGACACGTGATGTGCAGCGATATTTGATGCATGCAGCACTGATGACTATGTGGAACATTGCTTCGCTGGTGGAGCTGATCAAGGGGGTTTGACGTGGAGCAGGAACGGTCAGGCGGGCCCACCGTCGCCGCTTTCCCCGTGCGGGTGCGGTATCGGGCCGGGGCAGTGGGGGAGGCGAAGCGGGTCGTGCACGTGGCGATGCCGTTGCGGGACGGCGATTACCTGGCGCTGTGCGAGGAACGCCTCACCGCCGCCGACGCCGAGGTGATCTCCGATCTGCTCGGCATGCCGTGCATGGCGTGCACTCGGGTCATGGCGCTGCGGTCCAGGGTGACGGCGTGCGAGGAGATCGCGCCGGAGCTCGAAGCGGGATGACCGCGTGGGTCAGTTCGGAGTGGTGCTCCACCTGGCACGTGGTGGACCGCGCCGCCGCGGGCCCGGTGCTCGTCGGTGCCTGCGGGCATCCGATCTCCGGACGCGTCCACCGGTTGCTGGACCGGCCGCGCCGCGGTGACGAAGACCGGCGGGAGTGCGCGTCCTGCGTCGCCCTGCTCGCCCCGTGACCTTTCCGAACCCGGTTCGCCGCCGTGCCTTCCCCGGTGGCGGGCCGTGCCCCGCCGGGCCGCTCGCGCCTCCCCGACCACGAGCGCCCGGCGGGGCCTCCACCGGCGCCCGCGTCCTGCCGCGTGGCTGCCGGTGGTGACCGGGCGGCGCCGCGCCCCGCGCCACCCGGTCGGTCTCCCCGCGCGGTCCTCCCACCGGACCGCGCGGGGGGACCACGCTTCTTCCGGAAGAGTCCTTCGGCCCCGATGTGACCTGCGGTTTTCGGGACGTGCGGCGGCTGCGTTCACCGATGGCGGCGCTCAACATGGGGTCCGGACGCGACCGGGGAGGGCGTGATGACAGGACGGGTTCAGGAAGCCGTGGGCTGGCCGAGGCTGCGGGTCGACGAATGGGCCGACACGCGCGACACCTTGCAGCTGTGGACGCAGATCGTCGGCAAGGTGCGGCTGGCGCTGGCGCCGATGATGAACCACTGGTGGCAGACGGCGCTGTACGTGTCTCCGCGTGGCCTGACGACCTCGGCGGTGCCGTACGGGCAGCGGAGCTTCGACGCCGAATTCGACTTCTGCGACCACGTGCTGCGCATCCGCTCCGCCGACGGCGAGCAGCGCGAAGTCGTGCTGGAGCCGAAATCGGTGGCGCTGTTCTACCGCGAGACGATGGCCGCGCTCGACGAACTGGACCTCACCACCGCGATCCACTCCGCGCCGAACGAGGTCGTGCGGGCGATCCCGTTCGACGAGGACACCGAGCACGCCTCCTACGACGCGGCGAGCGCGCACCTGTGGTGGCGGCAGCTGGTGGCCGCGAACCGCGTTTTCGGGGAGTTCCGCGCGGAATTCCTCGGCAAGGCCAGTCCCGTGCACTACTTCTGGGGCGCGATGGACCTGGCGGTGACCCGGTTCTCCGGCAGGCCCGCGCCACCGCACCCCGGCGGCGCGCCGAACTGCCCGGACGACGTGATGGTGGAGGGCTACTCGCACGAGCTCAGCAGCTGCGGGTTCTGGCCGGGAGGTGAGGGCGAAGGGCTGTTCTACTCCTACGCCTACCCGGAACCCGCCGGGTTCGCCGAGCACCCGGTGCGGCCCGCCGACGCCGCGTACTTCCCGGACCTCGGGGAGTTCGTGCTGCCCTACGAGGCGGTGCGCACGGCGGACGATCCGGAGGCCGCGCTGCTGGAATTCCTGCGTTCCAGCTACGCCGCCGCCGCGCAGCACGGCGACTGGGACCGCTCGCTGCTCGAAGTGGACCCGGCCCGGCTGCCCTCGCCGCGGTGATCGGCGCGTGAGCCGGGCGGTTCCGCCTCAGAGCTTCTGCAGCGCCCCGTTGAGCAGCGGCGTCAACTTGTCCAGCGCGAACGGGATGCTGGACACCGTCGCCGAGCCCAGCGCCATCGTCAGGTCGTAGTCGTCGAGCAGCAGCAGCGAACCGCGCTTGGCCGCAGGCAGGTTGTTCAGCAGCGGATCCGCTTTCACCGCCGCCACATCGGTGGGCTTCGCGGTGGTGACGATGACGACGTCCGCGTCGAGCAGCGACACCTGCTCCTTGCTGACCTTCACGTTGAACTTGCCGCCGCTGTCCATCCCGTCGATCGACGGCGCCAGCTTCAGTCCGAGCTGTTCCAGCAGCGCCGTGCGGGCGTCCTGCTTGGTGTAGGCGGCGTAGGTGCCCGCCGAGTCGGTGCGCACCGTGACGTGCGTGCGGCCCTCGAACAGCGGGTTGGCCTGCCGGGTCTGGTCGATGCGGGCCTGGGTGGCGGCGATCAGCTCGTCCACCTCGGCCTCCTTGCCCAGGGCCTGCCCGATGGTCTCGGCCTGCACCCGCCAGTTCACCCCGTAGTCGATGGCCTTCGGCGGCTGCGCCACGACCGGTTTGAACGCGGCGAGCCGGTTGTACTGGTCCTGCGTCAACGCGCTCTGCACGCCGAGGATCAGGTCCGGCATCAGCGTGATCACGGCTTCGACGTCGACGTCGGTGCCGAGCTGCTTCGGCTTCGCCTGGCCCAGCATCGGCTCCACCCACGGGCCCACTCCGGATTCCCACGGCCCCCACGGGGTGAGACCGGCGGGCACGACGCCCAGCGGCAGCAGCACGTCGTGATCGGTGATGCCCAGCGACACGACCTTGCCGGGGGCGGCGGGGATCTCGGCGGTGCCGAACTTGTTCGGGATCCGCACGGGGAATCCGGGGCCCGCGGGCTGACCGGAGGGGGTGGGCGAGCCGCCCGCGCAGCCCGCCAGCCCGGCGGCGAGCAGACCGGTCGCTCCGGCCAGGAAGCCGCGCCGACCCAGGCGGGTGCCGCCTCGGGAGGCTTCGTCCTGCGGGTGCGTTCGGTCAGCAGTGGTCATCGCGCATCCTTCATCCGGTGCAATCAAGCGAAGGCTAACCTAACAAACACGCGCGTCGTTGTGGTGTGAGTTGTGCGGCTGCACCGATCACTCCTCGACGAGCTCCCGGCGGGCCAGCGCGGTGCGCCGCGACGGCTGCACGCCGTCGAGCTCCGCGTTCACCGTCGCGCCCAGCAGCACCGCGAACGCGGTGACGTAGAGCCACAGCAGCACGCCCATCGGCGCCGCCAGGGCACCGTAGACGGGGGAGTGCTCGATCGTCACGTCCAGGTAGACGCGCAGCGCCAAGCTGCCGCCCACCCACACCAGCAGCGCCAGCGCGGCACCCGGCAGGTGCTCCAGCCACGGCGCGCGCAGCGGCAGCGACAACGAGTACAAGGTGCACAGCGACGCGATCGACCCGATCACGATCACCGGCCAGTACAGCGAGTACACGATCACCGCGACCTGCGGGAACCAGTCGGCGATCACCGAGGGGCCGACGGCCAGCATCGGCAGCAGGATGATCCCGCCGAACAGGGCCGCGGTGTAGAGACCCACCGACATCAGCCGCTGCCGCACCACGTTGCGCTGCCCGCCCATGCCGTAGACGACGGAGATCGTGTCGATGAAGACGTTCAGCGCCGCCGAACCGGACCACAGCGCCAGCACGAAACCGATCGAGATCACCCCGGCCCGCCCGGAGCTCAGCACCTCGTCCAGCACCGGCTGCAGCAGTTCGTCGATCGCCTGCTGGGACAGCACCGTCGAGGCCCCGGTCACCAGTGCTTCGCGAACGGCCGCGATGGTGCCGCCGCCGAGCACGTCGGCCAGGTAGCCGAGCGTGCCGACCAGGCCCAGCAGCACCGGGGGCATCGAGATGAGGGTGAAGAACGCCGCCTCGCCCGCCAAGCCGGTCAGCCGGTGCCGGGAGCTGGCGAGGATCGTCTTCTTCGTGAGCCGCCACAGGCCGCGCAGCTGCCGATTCCGCGGCTGCGCGTGCCACAGCCGCTCGGCGAACGTTCGCTGCGTTGTCAACACGGTTCTCCCCTCCGGCCCTGCGTCGTCACCGACGCCGGTCGCGGCCACTCTGAGTTCCGCGCCGCGTCCCGTGTTACGCCGAAGTGCGGTATGTCACGAAAATCGGCCTGCTGGCGGAGTGATCCGGTCACGGGCGGTCAAATCGGGCCGTATACCTTGCTGGGGAAGATCCGCCGTTCTTGGAGCAGCATGAAGAACTTCGTCGCCGGTGTCCGCACGCTGGGCACCGGGCTCGGCCTGATCCTGCGGTCCCCGCGCCTGCTGCTGATCGGGGCGATTCCCGCGCTGATCAGCATGTTCCTGCTGCTGGGAGCCTTGGGGACGTTGCTGTACTTCAGCGGTGACCTGGTGTCGTGGCTGACGCCGTTCGCCGACGGCTGGACGGAGTGGCTGCGCCAGGCGTTCCGGGTGGTGCTCGGCGCGGCGCTGGTCGGTGCGGCGGCGCTGCTGGCCTCGGTGTCGTTCATCGCCGTGACGCTGCTGATCGGCGGACCGTTCTACGAGCACATCGCCGAGCAGGCCGAGCAGCGGCTCGGGCTCGACACCCGCGACGACGGCGCCGGGACGGCCCGGCAGCTCGGCCGGGGCGTCCGCGACGCGCTCAAGCTGGTGCTGGTGGCGCTGGTCGGAGCGGTGGTGCTGTTCTTCCTCGGTTTCATCCCGGTCATCGGGCAGACGGTGATCCCGGTGCTGGCCGCCGTGTTCGGCGCCTGGGTGGTGGCGCTGGAGATGGTGGGGCTGGTGTTCCAGCGGCGCGGCCTGACCATGCGCGACCGGCAGCGTTCGTTGACGGCGAACAAGGCCCGCACCCTCGGCTTCAGCCTCCCCGCCTACCTGCTGTGCCTCATCCCGGTCGCACAGCTCGTGGTGATCCCGGCCGCCGTCGTCGGCGGCACCCTCCTCGCCCACCGCTACCTCGACGACCCGGACGCCACCGTCGACGACCAGTAAGACCCCGCGGAGCGGTCGTTCATCGTCGTCCTGTCAGCGGCGAAGCCGCTGAGCAGCGACCACCCGAGCAAAACGACCACCGGCGGGTTCTCAGCGGCCTTCTCGCGAGGACAGCGATTTCCCTCGTGGCGGAGCCACTTGGGAAATCGATCCCGCAGCGAGAAGGCCGCTGAGGTTCCGCCGAGCGACCAGCTACGCAGATCATTCCGGGGTCCTACAGTGCGGGAATGACTGTTCCCTCCTCGCCTGATGACTCGTACCTGAAGGCGGTCGCGGCGGCGACCGAACGAGCCGTGGCCACCGCCGAACCGATCCGCTCCGAGTTCGACGGTGCCTCCGAGGCGGTGCGCGCCCGCGTGGAGTCCCGGCTCGACGAGCAGGCGGACGCGCTGCTCGGGCTCAGCCACGACCTGCACGCGCACCCGGAGGAGGGTTTCGCGGAGCACCGCTCGGTGGCGGCGGTCGCGGACTTGGTGCGCGCTCAGGGGTTCGAGGCGCAGGTCGGGGTCGGCGAGCTGCCCACCGCGCTGCTGGCGACCGCGGGTTCGGGCGGCCCGCACGTGGCGGTGCTCGCCGAGTACGACGCGCTGCCCGGCGTGGGGCACGCCTGCGGGCACAACATCATCTGCTCGGCGGGCACCGGCGGTTTCCTCGGTGCCGCCGCCGCGCTGGACGAGGTCGGCGGCAGGCTGAGCCTCATCGGCACGCCGGCGGAAGAAGGCGGTGGGGGCAAGGAGATCCTGGCGCGCGCGGGCGTGTTCGACGATGTGGACGCCGTGGTGATGCTGCACCCGTTCTCGCACGACGTCGCCACGCACCCGTTCCTGGGGCGCCGCCAGGTGGACGTGGTCTTCCACGGCATCGCGGCGCACGCGTCGGCGCAGCCGTTCATGGGCCGCAACGCGCTGGACGCGGTGGTGGCGACGTACCAGGGCGTGTCCGCGCTGCGCCAGCACATGCCCTCGGGCGATCGGGTGCACGGCATCATCACCGACGGCGGTCAGCGCCCGAACGTGGTGCCGGAGCGCGCCGCCGCCCAGTTCTACGTGCGTTCGGCGGACCCGGATTCGTTGCGGGACCTGGCGGAGCGCATCGAGCGGATCGCACGCGGTGCCGCCGAGATGACCGGGTGCGGTGTGGAGCTGGTCTGGGACGGGCAGTGCCCGTACCTGCCGATCCGGCACAACGACGCGCTCGCCGCGCGCTGGGCGCAGCACCAGTCCCGCCGGGGCCGCACCTCGCTGCCGCGCGGGGTGGTGCCGGAGTACCTCACCGGTTCCACCGACCTCGGCAACCTCAGCTTCCGGATGCCCGCGATCCACCCGATGATCGGCTTGGGCGACTCCGGCTTGTCCTTGCACACGGCCGGGTTCGCGACGGCGGCCGGATCGGAGGCGGGCGACCGCGCGGTGCTCGACGGCGCGGCGGGACTCGCCCTGACGGCGGTCGACTACCTGGCGGACGAGCGGCTCCGCGACGCCGTGCACGCGGAGTTCGAGGCGGCGGGCGGCCCGCTGGACGTGCCCCGCTTCTTCGACTGACGCCGAGCCCTCCGCCGGCGCGCCCTCGGGGGCGCCGGCGGAGTGGCTGCGGCGGTCCTGGCCGTCCGGGGCGGGGCGCTGCGTACGATCGGCACCCGTTCGATGGAAGAACCCCGAAACCCCTGGTGTGTCTACTGTGGACGAATTAGTCAGGTCGTGGAGCGCGCAGCTGCTCGACTCCGGTTCCGCTCTCACGCTGCTGCTCGGACTCGTCGCGCTCGGCCTGGTGGTCAACCGCGGCACGTGGCGGCTGCTGCGCAACGTGGTGACCATCGCGCACGAAGGCGGGCACGCCGTCGTCGCGCTGCTCAGCGGTCGCAAGCTCAACGGCATCCGGCTGCACTCGGACACCTCCGGGCTCACCCTCTCCACCGGCCGCCCCACCGGGCCGGGCATGGTGTTCACCCTGTTCGCCGGGTATCCGGCGGTGTCGCTGCTGGGGCTGGGCGGGGCGGCGCTGGTCTCGTTCGACCAGGCGCGGCCCGCGCTGTGGGCGGCGATCGCGCTGCTGGCGCTGATGCTGCTGGCCATCCGCAACGCCTACGGCGTGCTCTCGATCGTCGTGACCGGCGGTCTGCTGTTCGCCGTGTCCTGGTTCGCCAGCCCGCAGTGGCAGGCCGCGTGCTGCGTGCTGTTCAGCTGGTTCCTGCTGTTCGGCGGCCTGCGCCCGATCGCCGAGCTGCGCGGCAAGCGCACCAGGGGCCGCGCGCCGAGCTCCGACGCCGACCAGCTGGCCCGGCTCGTGCGCGTCCCGGCGGCGGCCTGGCTCGGCATCTGGTTCCTGATCGGCGGCGCCGCGCTCGTCGTGGGGGGCCGCTGGTTGCTGCTCATCCCGCAGCTCTGACCAGCGGATCCGCTCGCGGCCGGGACCGGGCGGGCAGATGCCGCACCAGTGGACCAGACCTGTGACGAGCAGTGATGCCGCCCGGAAGTCCACAGTGGCCTCCCCGGGGAGCCTTGCCCTGAACCGGTCCCGTGACGCAGCATCACCGGGTGACGACGACGAACGTTCTCGACCTCCCCGGTGTCCGCCCGGTGCACCGCATCGGATTCGGCGCCATGCAGCTGGCCGGCCCCGGCGTCCTCGGTCCGCCCGCCGACCCGGCGCGCGCCGAGGCGGTGCTGCGCCGCGCGGTGGAGCTGGGCATCGACCACATCGACACCTCCGACTTCTACGGCCCGTGGGTGGTCAACGAGCTCATCGCGAAGGCCCTGCGGCCCTATCCGGACGGTCTGGTCCTGGCCACCAAGGTCGGCGCCTACCGCGATCAGCACGGCGGTTTCCCACCGCTGGGGCACCCGGACGCCCTGAAGTCCCAGGTGCACGACAACCTGCGCCGCCTGCACCTGGAAACCCTCGACGTGGTGTACCTGCGCCACACCGTCGACCGGCCGGGGATCACCTTGCAGGACCAGCTCGGCGCCCTCGTCGAGCTGCGCGAGGAAGGCCTGCTGCGCGGCATCGGCCTGTCGAACGTGACGCCGGAGCAGTTCGAGCAGGCCCAGGCGGTCACGCCGATCGCGTCGGTGCAGAACGCCTACAACGTCTTCGACCGAACCGCGGCGGCGCTGCTGGACCGGACCGCGGAGCTGGGCGTGCCGTTCGTGCCGTTCTTCCCGCTCGGTTCGGCGTTCGTCGCCGACAGCAGGGTGCGCGGCGACCAGGTCGTGCGCACGATCGCGCAGCGTCGCGGCGCCACGCCCGCTCAGGTGTCACTGGCCTGGCTGCTGCACCGGTCGCCGAACCTGCTGCTGATCCCCGGAACCTCGTCGATCGAGCACCTGGAAGTGAACTCTTCGGCCGATCGGGTGGAGTTGACGGACACGGACGTGGCCGAACTCGACGACCTCGTCCCGGAGGGCACGGCGTTGGAGCAAGCCCAGTGATCGAAAAGCCATCGTCCGAGGGATGATGATCACGAACGTGGCACGGGTGGTGGTCGGATGAGACGAGTGGACGGTGCTCCGCGTACTGGACATCACCCAGTAGTCTTGCGAATACGGGGAGACGTTCGGGGACCAACGTGGTGCGACGAACCCGGAGGCCGGGCAGCCTCCGGGCGCGACGTCCGCCTCCTGGTGGCCGGTCATCTCACCTGGGCCGGCGCTAGGTCCGCCGGTGTGGTCGACGGACAGGTGAACTGAGCATGGGTGACCCCCTCGACGCGGGGAACGGGGCCGGGCCGCTGCCGGAACGAACCGGGTGGCGCGCGACGCTGGTCCTGCGGTGGGCGCAGCGCCTCACCGAGTGTTCCCCGGAGATCCGCTTGTCGGACGCGGAACTGGAGCACGAGCTGGCGAAGCTCGTCGACGAGCTCGCCGAGGCGCTGCAGGACCCCGAACGGGCGGAGGAATCCGGCCGCATCGTGGGGGAGCGGCTGGTCGAGCTGCACGCCACCGGTGATCGCAGCCTGCCGTGCACGCTGGAACTCATCCGGGACTGCGTCGTCGGCGAGTCCGGAGTGGGCGCGGTCGGGCACCTGCTGCAACTGCTCACCTCGATCGCCGCGGCCTACTCGGCCGCCGACCGGGAACGCGCCGAACGCACCACCACGCAGGCGCTGATGCGCGCGGACCGCGAGCTCAAGGCCAGCGACGCCCGGTTCCGCGAAGTCTTCACCAGCACGCCCATCGGCGTCGCCATCTGCGACCTCGACGGCCGGTTCATGGAGGTCAATCCTGCGTTGGCCGAGATCCTCCGGCACCGCGAGGACGACCTGCTGACGATGGCGATCCACGACCTGTTCCACCCGGAGGAGGCCGCGTACCTCAACGCCGCCTACGCCGAGCTCGCCGAAGGCGGCCCGGGGCAGCGGCTCCGGGAGCGGCGCAGGCTGCTGCGCGCCGACGGCGAGCAGGCCTGGACGTACCTGGCGGTGTCGCTCCTGCGCGGTGCGGAGGGGGAACCGAAGCACATCGTCACGATGGTCGAGGACATCAGCGACCTCTACCTGCTGCAGGAACGCATCCAGTACCAGGCGCTGCACGACGCGATGACGGGCCTGGCGAACCGGCAGTACTTCCGGACCCGGCTGGAGGCCGCGCAGGGCAACTTCCCGCCGGACGGCATGCTCACCCTCTACCACCTGGGCCTGGACGGCTTCGAGCTGATCAACGACGGGCTCGGCTACGAGACCGGGGACAAGGTGATCCGCGCCGTCGCGCACCGGCTGGAACAGCTGGTGGAGAACGAGGAAGCGCTCGTCGCCCGCTTCGGCGGCACCGAATTCGCCATCCTGATCAGCGAATCCCCGCACACGCCCGCCATCCCGGAGTTCGCCGCGCTCATCAACGAGGAGCTGTCCGAGCCGATCTACGTCGGCAGGCACGGCATCGCGACCTCGGCGAGCATCGGCGTGGTGCGCCGCCCGGTCTCCGAGGGCGACCCGACGAACATGATGTGGGCCGCCGACGTGGCGCTGCGCCGGGCGGAGATCGCCGGGGCGCGGCAGTGGGAGCTGTTCGACCCGGACCTGGCCCCGGACGAGCGGACCGAGGCGCAGCTGGCGGCGATCATGCCGGGCGCGCTGGAGCTCGGCGAATTCGAGGTCTGCTACCGGCCCACGGTGGGCCTGAACACCGGCGACCTCATCTGCGTCGAGGCCCAGCTGCGGTGGAGCCCGCCGGGGCACGGGGTGCTCGGGCACGGCGAATGCCTGGAACTCGCCGAACGCTCCGGCGTGACGTTGTCGTTGCGGGACTGGATGTTGCGCGTCGCGTGGGAGCAGGTCGGCACGTGGCACCGCGCCGGTTTCAGGACGTGCTTCCTGGTGGAGCTGAGCGAGAACCAGGTCCGCGACCCGGATCTGGTGGCGTTGGTGCGGTCGGTCCTCGACGACGGCGACCTCGACGCGAGCTGGATGCACCTGGCGATGCCGACCAGCGTGATCATGAATGCCTCCGAGGAGCTGCTGGAGAACATCCGCGTGCTGCGGACGCTGGGCGTGCGCACGCTGCTGCACAGCTTCTCCGGTTCCGCGCCGGAACTGCGGGCGCTGCGCCGCATCCCCGTGGAAGGTGTGCGCTTGGCCGACGAACTGGTCGAGATGGTGCACGGCTGCGACGACCAGAACGATCCGGCGGTGCGCGCGGTGCGGCAGCTGTTGCCGTTGATGCACGACAGCGGCGTGAAGATCTGCACCGGGGACGTGGCCGACGAGAAGCAGCAGCGCCATTGGGCCGAGGCGGGCTGCGACTTCGCCGTGGGCCCGCTGTACGGCGATCCGGTGACCGCGTGGGACGCGCAGGCATTGCTGCGGAAGTTCGGCGCCGCCCAACCACCCCACGAGCCCGACTGAGCTCGCCCATCCCGTTGCCGTGAACGCGATTCGGCCCCGCTCGTCAGGACGAGCGGGGCCGAATCGCTGCTCGGCTCAGCCCGCGTGGACGGGCTGGGTCTGCGGGTTGAACTCCTCGTAGCGGACGTCCTTGGCCGGGTCGGTGCGCGGGTCGTTCAACGCGAGCACGTCGAGGCCTTCCTGGATGCCGCTGGAGTAGATGTGGCCGTTGTAGTAGTACGCCGACCACGAACCGGCGAGCTGCAGCTCGTTCGGGTCGAACGGCGGGCGGTCGAAGTGCGCGATCTCCTGCGGCTGCGCCGAATCGGTGAAGTCCCACACCGACACGCCGCCCTGGTACCAGGCCTGCACCATGATGTCGCGGCCCGGAACGGGGATCAGGGACCCGTTGTGCGCCACGCAGTTCTCGGTGTCGGCCTGCTCGCGCGGCAGCTTGAAGTAGCTGCGGAACTCCAGCTTCGCGTCCGCGCCGGAGCCGGTGATGTCGTAGACGCCGTTGGCTCCCCGGTGCGGGCCGACCCGCGAGTTGCAGGTGGCGGCGGCGCCACCGCCGAGCTCGTCGGTGAACACGACCTTCGTGCCGTCGTTGTTGAACGTGGCGGAGTGCCAGAACGCGAAGTTCTCGTCGTCGCGGACCTGCTCGGTCACCTTCGGCTTCGCCGGGTCGGAGATGTCGAACAGCACGCCGTCGCCCATGCACGCCCCGGCGGCGAGGTCGCGCTCCGGGAACACGGTGATGTCGTGGCAGCCGGAGGTCTCCCGGATGCCGTCGGGCACGCCCGGGTTGCCGCCGTCCGGGAACAGCACCGGGGCGTCGACGAGCTCGGGCGCGGCCGGGTTGTCCAGCGGCACCTTGACGATCGAGATCTTGTCGTGCGGCGGCTGGCAGTTCGGGAACTCCGCCGACGGTCCGTAGGACGAGACGTAGAGGTACACGGCCTCGCCGGCCTTGTCCGGCACCAGCGTGTGCGTGTGCGAGCCGCAGTCGGTGCGGATCGCGGAGACGTAGCGCGGCTTCGCCGGGTCGCTCACGTCGAAGACCTTCATGCCCTCCCATGCCTGCGGGTCCGCGGAGTCGGCCTCCTGGCTGTCGCAGCTGTCGTTCGTGCGCGGGTAGTCCGTGGACACGAACAGCAGGTTCCCGGAGATCGACACGTCGCCCTGGCCGCCGGGGCAGACGATCTGCGTGAGGACCTTCGGCTTCTCCGGCTTCGCGATGTCGTAGACGACGACGCCGTCGTAGTTGCCGACGTAGGCGTGGTCGCCCTTGAACGCGATGTCCGTGCCGATGCTGTCGAGGTTGTCGAACGGTGCCTGCTTCGGCAGGTTCGCCAGGTGCTCGATGTTCGGGCTGTGATCGGTGTCCGCCGGCCGTGCCTGCACGGTGGCACCGGTGGTCTCCTCGGGATGCTCGTTCGGCGGCGTCGCCGACGAGGGCGCGGCGAACACCACCCCGAGCACCAACGGCACCGTCGCGGCGAGCACTCCCGCGACGCGCCTCCTGCTGCGCTGACCGATACCCACGCCATCACCCCATTTGTCCGGCCGATCACCGACCGTCGTCGAACAGCGGTTACCCCGACCGCTTCCGATCAGTATCTTGGCCACGGATGGTTGACCCAATAGTCCGAGTGGTTGTTTCAGCATGTGAAATCCCTGCTCGTTGCCGGGCCGGGGGAGTTCGAGGGGAGAAATGCCGGTGTTCGGACGTGTCGCTGCCGGTCGCGCGAGGTGGGGCGCGGTGGGCTGCTGCGCCGCTGCGCTGCTGGTCGCGGCGGGGTGCACGAGCGAACCGAGCGCCGCACCGGAGGAATCGGCGGCCGGTGCTCCCGTGGTCCTGCCCGGCGAACCCGGTGACGAACCGTCGGTCGTGCCGTCGCTGGACCGCGACCGCCTCGCGAGCGCTGAACCGGTGCAGGCCGAAGCGGACTACGTGCGGATGATGATCGTGCACCACGAGCAGGCCGTGCTGATGACGGACCTGGCCGAGACCAGGGCCGCGAATCCGAGCGTGCGCTCGCTCGCGGCGCGCATCGGCGCCGCGCAACCGGCCGAGATCGGCGCCATGCGCGGCTGGCTCGCCACCCACGACCTGCCGGAGAACGCGCAGGGCTCGGGGCACGAGGGGCACTCCGGGCACGGGCACCCAGGTCACGGAGCCGAGATGCCGGGCATGGCGACGCCCGAGCAGCTCGCGGCGCTGGAAGCGTCCGGGGGAGCGGAGTTCGACCGCCTCTTCCTCCGGCTGATGACCGCGCACCACGAGGGCGCGGTCGCGATGGCCACCGACGTGCTCGCCACCGGCCGCGACGAGCGGCTGCACGAGATGGCCCAGGACGTCCTGGTCACCCAGACCGACGAGATCGCCACGATGCGCGGGCTCGCCGGCTGAGGCCCGGCCTCCCTCAGGTGAGGTCGTCGAACTCCCCGGCCTTGATCCCCTGCACCCACGCGAGCATCTCCGCGCGGGTGAACAGCACGGCGCCGTCCTCGGGACGCTTGCTGTTGCGCACCGCGACCCGCCCATCGGCCAGCGCGGCAGCCTCCACGCACTGACCGCCGCCATTGCTGCCACCACCGGAGAAACTGCTCTTGCGCCACTCGGTGTTCTCCAACGGATCCACCCGCATGGTCGGCTCCTTCGTGCGATCACTCGTAATTGCTGAGCGCCTTCATGATCGCATCGTTGGAGTCGCCTTGGGAGAGCGCGATTTCAGCAAGCGCTCCGAACCGCATGGTGCACATCCACGACGCGACGACCGGGTCGAAGAAGGGGCATCCGCTGGACGAGTTCGTCAACGACCCCACCGGGATGCCGCCGCTGTGCGACGAGGAGCAGTTCGTGGAGATCATGGCCGGCGTCGTGGCCGATTCCGCTCCCCGGTTGTTCGCCGTCGTCCAGGAGTACGGGTGCCGAGTGGACGGGCGCGTGGCCGCGTGGGGGATGGCTCTGCCGGATCGGGTCGAGGTGGTCTCGGTCGAACGGGGAGTGCGCCGCAGCGCGGCGACCGCCGAGAAGTCCATAGTGGACTTCTGCTTCGGTGCGCACATCCGGCCCCGGCTGGTCTGGGTGGATCCGGCGAAGGCCACTCCGGAGGACGGTGAAACCGGGACCGAGATGAGCGGGCCGCGACCCGATGGCACATGATCGGGTGGTGGCACCGAACGAGATTCCGAACGAGGAAGCCGACGAGATGTTCGCCGCGTGGATGCGGCAGAACCTGGACCGGGCGGCCGAGCACTTCGCGGTGCGCGTGGTCGGCGATCCGGTGCTCGGGTGGCGGCAGCGCTCCATCGGCGCGGCCGTGCTCAGCCCCGACGGGCCGCGCTGGCTGCGCGTGGTGTCGGAGGAGATCCAGTGGGCCGAAGGGGACTGGTGGACCGGCAACGCCGACTCCAACGCGATCACCGGCGTGCGCAAGCCGCGGGTGCTCGGCCTGGTGGAGTGGGAACTCGCGGAGACGCGGCGGCAGCGCGCCGAACTCATGACCTTCGTACCGGGGCAGCGCTGCTCGGACACCGACGTGCTGCGCGAGGAACCGGACCTCTCCGGCGACTGGTGGGCCGAGCTGCGCACCGCGCTGGACACGATCCGGGTGGTGCCGACGCTGCGGCTGCGCAACGACGAACCGGACATCCAGCGGGCCGTGCGGGACAAGCTCGGCCACGACCTGGACATCGAGCACTGGGACACGGTGCACGGCGACCTGCACTGGGCGAACCTGGTGCGCCCGCGCTTCGGCCTGCTCGACTGGGAGTTGTGGGGGCGCGGCCCGGCGGGCACGGACGCGGCCTCGCTGTACTGCTACAGCCTGCTCGTCCCGCCGGTCGCGGCGAAGGTGCGCGAGACGTTCGCCGACGTGCTCGACACCGGCGAGGGCCGCACCGCGCTGCGCTACGTCGCGTCCCGCGCCCTGCACCGCGTCGACATGGGCGACCACCCCGACCTCGCGGACCCGCTGCGCGACCTCGTCGCGCGGCTCTGAGAAGTCCTCCCAGGACGGGTTGCCCGGCGCCGCATCCGGCAGTGCCGGGGCTCAGTGGAGGAGCTTGAGGCCGATGACGCCGCCGACGATGGCCGCGAGGAACAGGACCTTGAGCGCGGAGACCGATTCGTCCCCGGTGGCCATCGCGTAGGTGACGGTGAGCACCGCGCCGATGCCCACCCACACCGCGTAGGACGTGCCGACGGGGAGATCGCGCATGGCGTAGGCGAGGCCCGCCATGCTCGCGGCCAACGCGGCGAAGAAGACCACCGACGGGCCGAGCCTGCTGAGGCCTTCGGATTTGCCCAGCGCCGTCGCCCAGACGGCTTCGAGCACACCGGACAGCACGAGAACGATCCACGACATCACGGACTCCTCCGGGCCGTCTTGTCGCACACCGGGTACGGCACCCCTCGTCCGGGAGCCACGTCGTCGGGCTCGATTCCAACGTCTCACGCCCGTTGGGAGGTGGCAACGAGTCCCGCCTCACCACGCCGACCGCCCCGAGCCGCGATCGGGGCACCTCGTGCCGGTGCCGGTCCGGCCCCGCCGGGGCGGAGTCAGCTCTGCGGCAAACCCAGCGCGGCGCGGGCCAGCGCCAGCGCTTCCTGCGGCGGGATGCCGAGGTCGTGGGTGGTGCGGGCGTAGTCCGCGGCGGCGTCGGCGGCGCGCTGGGCGCTGCGGTCCCCGGCGGCGCTGACGAAGGTGCCCGCGCGCCCGCGGGTCTCGATGAGCCCGGCCTGCTCCAGCTCGCGGTACGCCTTCGCGGCCGTGTTCGCGGCGATGCCCACCTCCGCCGCCAGCCCCCGCACGGTCGGCAGCTTCGCGCCCACCGGCAGCGCACCGGAGTTGATCCGCTCCGCGATCCCGGACCGCACCTGTTCGAACGGGCTCACCCCGGAATCGGGGTCCACGCTGAGATCCATCCCCGCATTGTCCGTCACGCGCACCGGGCGGGCGTTCACGGAGTCCGAGCGTGGGCGGCGAATTCCGCTACCAGGTCGTGGGGCGCGCCCGCGCCGAACATGAGCTCGTGGAGCCGGTCGCCGTCGGCGGCGGCTTCGGCGCTGCGGGCGAACATCGCCCGCTCGTGCTCGGCGAGCGCGGTTTCGACGTCGTCGGGGTGCGCGGCGATGGCCTTGCCGAGCTCGGCGCCGTCGTGCAGGGCGAGGTTGGCGCCTTCGCCGTTCGGGACGCAGAGGTGGGCGGCGTCGCCGAGCAGGGTCACGCCCGGCACCCGTTCCCACCGGTGCTCGACCGGCAGGTGGTGCAGGGGCCGAAGCACGGGCGGGGTGTCGCTGTCGGTGATCAGCGCGGTGAGTTCCGGCGCCCAGCCGTCGAATTCCCGCGCGAGGCGCGCGGTGGCCGCTGCGGTGTCGGTGAAGTCGATGTCCGCGAACCACTCCTGCGGTTCGGTGAGCGCCACGTAGGTGTGCAGGGTGCCGTTGCGCTCCCGGTGGGTCTGGATCCCGCTGCCCGGTGCGAGCGCGAACATCGATCCGCCACCGACGGCCTTCGCGGTGGCGGGGTGCCGGGCGTCGCTGTCGAACAGGTAGGTCTCGACGAACGACCGGCCGGGGTACTCGGGCACGTCGGCGGACAGCAGCGGCCGGATCCGGGACCAGGCGCCGTCCGCGCCGACCAGGAGGCTCGTGGTGATCGTGGTGCCGTCGGCGAAGGTCACCTCGTGGCGCCCGTCGCCGAACGCGCGGGCGCCGCGGACCTTGCGGCCCCACCGGACGGCGCCTGTCGGCAGCGAGTCGAGCAGCATCCGCCGCAGCTCGCCGCGGTGCACCTCGGGGCGTCCGCCCGTGCCGTCGTCGGGCAGGTCGAGCAGGACGGTTCCGTCCGGGTGGAGGAACCGCGTCGCCTGGTGGCCCTCCAGGACGAGGGCGCGGAACTCGTCGATCAGCCCGGCCGCTTCGAGGGCGAGCTGCCCGTCGTGCTCGTGGATGTCGAGCAGTCCGCCCTGCGACCGCGCGGTCGGCGAGGGCTCCGCCTCGTGGACTTCCACCGGGATGCCGCGCAGGTGCAGGACGCGGGCCAGTGCGAGTCCGCCGAGCCCCGCGCCGATGATCGTGACGGGAGTGCGCATGGGTGGCTCCTTCGTGCGAGCAGGTTCTAGCGCGCGCAGGCGTGGCCTGCGCGGCGCGGGATGTTCCGGGTAGCGGGGCGTTATGCGGCTACGGCCGCGTCGGGCGCGGGAGTTCTGCGGTGACCTTCGTGAGCAGGTCGTGCAGGGTCGCTCGTTCGGCCTGGTCCAGCGGGGCCAGCACCGACTCCTCGGTGGCGGCCATCGCGGAGTCGAACCCGGAGACGACTTCGGCGCCCGCCTCCGTCGCGTACACGCGCTTGCTGCGCTCGTTGCCGGGCTCGGTGCGCCGCTCGACGAGGCCCCGGCGCTCCAGTCCCTGCAGCAGGCTGGAGACGCTGGCCGCGCTGGTGCGGGTCAGCTGCGCGAGGTCGCGTTGGATCGAGCCGGGATTGCGGACCAGTTGCCGGAGCACGAAACCCTGTTCGAAGGTGATGTCGCGGGCCCGGATCCAGTCCTCGCCGGCCTTCCGCTGCGCCCATCCGATCCAGCGCAGCAGTTCGAGGGTGCTGGTGAGCATGTCGTCCGGTGCGTCCACGGTCAGAACTCTGACAGTTCGAGCTCTAACTGTCAATGCTCGAACTGAATGCTCGGAGGCCGCCAGGCCCGCGGCGAACGTCCTCGAACGCGTCGTGGCAGGCGACGGAGGTTCCTCCGCCCCGAGCAGGACGAGCGCCGGGAGGCAGCCGCCTCACCCGGCGAGTTCGTGCGGGACGCCGAGTTCGTCGTAGAGCCGCGCCGCGGCCCGGCGCTGCTCGCCGGCCTGCTCGGGGCGTCCGGTGCGCTCGTAGAGGTCGGCGAGCCGCTCGCGATCCATGGCCTCGCCGTAGCCGTACTCGGTCTCCTGGTGCAGCGCCAGCGCCTGCTCCAAGTGCTCGGCGGCCTCGTCGGTGCTGCCCATCGCGCCCAGCACCAGCCCGATCTCGCTCAAGCAGCTGGCCTCGTTGCGGCGGTCGCCGTGCGAGCGGCGGATCTCGATGGCCCGCTGCAGGTGCGGGATCGCCTCGTCGAACTGCCCGAGGCGGCACTCGGCTTTGGCCAGCGCGCTCAACGCGGTGGCCTCGCCCCACTCGTCGCCCAGCGCGACGTGCATGGCGAACGCGCGCTCCAAGGTCTCGTCGGCCTCCGCGTCGCGGCCCAGCCCGTAGTACACGCTGCCCAGGTCGCGCAGCGCCCACGCGTGCGCCCACTCCGGGCCGGTCCGCTCCCACAGCGAGACCGCGCGCTGCAACTCCACCAGCGCCTTCTGGTGCTCGCGCACCGTTCCCCACGCGATGGCGTCGCTGGTCAGCAGCCATGCCTCGGCGAGCTCGTCGCCGAGCGCGCGGGCCGACGCGAGCCCGATGCGGTGCGTCTCCAGCCAGTCGGCCACCGGCCGCCGCGACAGCATGAAGGCGAACATCGCCACCGGCAGCTGCCAGCCGAACACGTGCTCCCCGCGCGCCGAGGCCTGCCGGACCGCGGCCTTCAGGTTCTCGCGCTCTTCGTCGTAGAAGTGCAGCGCAGCCGGACGATCGGCGAATTCCGGTATGGAGCCGGGAGAGTCGGGCGTGTCCATCGGGATTCGGGTGAAGCTCGGCGCCGCCGGCCAGGACGCGGCGATCGTCGCGTGCAGGTACCAGGACAGCATCCCGCGCACCGCCGCGTCGCGCGCCGCCTCGTTCTCGTCGTGCCGCGCGCATTCGGCGGCGTAGAGGCCCAGCAGGTCGTGGAAGCGGTAGCGCTGCGGCCGGTGCTCGTCGAGCAGGTGCGCTCCGACCAGGACGTCCAGCGACCGGCGGGTCTTGCCGCGCGAGAGCCCGCTCAGCGCCGTCGCGGCGTCCAAACCGACGTCGGGGGTCTCGGCGAGCCCGAGCAGCCGGAACAGGCGCGCCGCGTCCGCGGGCAGCGAGCGGTAGGACCAGGAGAAGACCGCCCGCACCGTGGTGAACTCGTCCTCCTCGACGGTCAGCGCGTCCAGCCGGTCGCGTTCGTCGGCCAGCTCCTCGACGAGCTCGGCGACCCGCAGGTGCGCTCCGGCGACGAGCCGTTCGGCGGCGATGCGCAGCGCCAGCGGCAGGAATCCGCAGTACCGGGCGAGTTCGGCGGCGGCGTCGGGTTCCGCGTCGACCCGGTCGGCGCCCGCGGCCCTGCGGAGCAGTTCGATCGCGCGGTCCGGTGGCAGCACGTCCAGCGACATCCGGGTGGCTCCTTCCCTGGCCGTCAGGCTCGTCAACCGGTTGCGGCTGGTGATCAGCACCCGGCAGGGCGCGGAACCGGGCAGCAGCGGGCGGACTTGCTCGGCGGTGGCGGCGTTGTCGAGCACGATCAGCATATGGCGGCCGGTCAGCAGCGTCCGGTACATCGAGGACTTCGCATCGGCGTCCACGGGCAACCGCTCGCTGGGAACGCCCAGCGCGCGCAGCATCTCGTCCAGCGCCTCGCTCGCGTCCCGCCTGCGGTCGACGTGGTGACCGCGCAGGTCCACGTACAGGTCCCCGTCGGGGAACCGGTCCCGCACCCGGTGCGCCCAGCAGGCGGCCAGCGACGTCTTCCCGACGCCCCCGGAACCGACGATCAGCCAGGTCGGCGCGGCGGGGTCGGCCAGCCAGGAATCCAGTGCGTCCAAGCTGGTCTCGCGGTCGGTGAAGTGCGCGACGCGGGCGGGCAACTGCTTCGGCACCGGGACCTCCGGAGCGGTCCGCTGGTGGAAGTGCACGTCGCCGTCGACCTTGCCCACCTGCACGACGTTGCGCGCGGTTCCGGTGAAGACGTTGCGGATCTCCTCGGCCATCCCGACCTCCGAAGCGAGTGCCCGAGGACGGTGTACCGCCTCCGGGCACCCCGGCAGGGTCGAAACCTCCCGGAAAGTCCGGAAAAACGGCCATCCGGAGCAGCCGCACTACCCGAATGCCCGGCCTGCGGGCAGTAGTGGGCGCGCGGCCCGTCGCCCCGCTCAGCGGAGGGTCTTCGCGTACCAGTGCTCCGCGTCGCCGTGGTCGTTGTACGGCGCCGTCTCCCGGTACCCGTGGGAGCTGTAGAGCGTCCGCGCCTCGACGAGCACCGTCCTGGTGTCGAGGACGATCCGGGTAGCGCCCAGGGCCGCGGCGGCCTGCTCGGCGGCCACCAGCAGCGCACGGCCCACGCCGGCCCCGCGGTGCGCGGGGCGCACGTACATCCGCTTGAGCTCCGCCGTCGCGGGGAGGTCGTCCAGCAGCCGCGCGCCGACGCATCCGATGAGATCGCCGTCGTCGTCCCGCGCGACGAGGAACGTTCCCCGCGGCGGGGCCAGGTCGCCGTGCGGATCGCGGTCGAGCACCGCGCGCAGCTCCGCGCCGGTCGCCGGACGTCCCAGAAGACGGCGGCCGACCTCGGCGGTGAACTCCCGGATCAACGCGTCGATCCCCGCGTCGTCGACCGGCTCGGCTTCGATGACCCATGCGGACATGCGGTGCATGATCCTCGGACGCCCGCGCGGATCCAGCGCGCGGTCACCGCTCGCGGAAGGCGCGCAGCAGCCTCTCCGCCGCCAGGGACGCGGTGAGTTCGCCCGCGCGGACGTGGGATTCGACGTCGTCGACGATGCCGCGCACCTCGGGGTGGGCGACGAGCTCCGCCATCAGCTGGTCGCGCACCAGCGCCCACGTCCACTCGACCTGCTGGCGGCTGCGCTTGTCGGCGAGTTCGCCGGTGTCGGTGAGCGTGGCGCGGTGCTGCTCGATCTGCTCCCACAACGAGTCCAGCCCGGCGCCGGTGAGCCCGCTGCACGTCACAACGGGCGGAGTCCACGAGGCGCTGACCGGGGTGAGCAACCGCAGCGCCCCGCGCAGCTCGCGGGCCGCCTTGCGCGCGTCCGTCTCATGTGGACCGTCGGCCTTGTTGACCGCGACCAGGTCGGCGAGCTCCAGCACGCCCTTCTTGATGCCCTGCAGCTGATCCCCGGTGCGCGCCAGCGTCAGCAGCAGGAAGCAGTCGACCATGCCGGCCACCGTCACCTCGGACTGGCCGACGCCGACGGTCTCCACCAGCACCACGTCGAACCCGGCGGCCTCCATCAGCACGATCGTCTCGCGGGTGGCCCGCGCGACGCCGCCGAGCGTGCCCGCCGACGGGGACGGGCGCACGAACGCGGCCGGATCCGCCGACAGCGTCGCCATCCGCGTCTTGTCACCGAGGATGCTGCCGCCGGTGCGGGTCGAGGACGGGTCCACCGCCAGCACCGCCACCCGGTGCCCGGCGGCGGTCAGCGAGGTGCCCAGCGACTCGATGAACGTGGACTTGCCGACGCCGGGCACACCGGTGATGCCCACCCGGTGCGCCCCGCCGCTGTGCGGGAGCAGCTCGATCAGCAGCTCCTGCGCCTTCGCCCGGTGCGCCGGCTTGGTCGACTCGACCAGCGTGATCGCCTGCGCCAGCTTCGTGCGGGAACCCTCCAGTACGCCCTTGGCGTAGTCCTCGACGTCGATCTCGCGCGGCATCAGGAGTCCTTGCGGGGTGAGCCGGGTGCTTGTCCTGTCAGCGGCGGAGCCGCTGAGCGGCGACCACGTGCGTAGGGCGGCCACCGGCGGGTTCTCAGTTGCTTCCTCGCGAGGACAGCGATTTCCCTCGTGGCGGAGCCACTCGGGAAATCGATCCCGCAGCGAGGAAGCAACTGAGGTTCCGCCACCTGACCCACTGCGCAGCTCATTCGGAAAAGGACTCCTCAGTCGAGTTCGAGCCGGGTCCGGAGCTCGTCGAGCAGGCCGAGCGCCGCCTCGGCGATCACCGTGCCGGGCGGGAAGATCGCGCTCGCGCCCGCGTCGCGCAGCGCGTCGAAGTCCGCGGGCGGGATGACGCCGCCGACGACCACCATGATGTCCTCGCGGCCCACCGCGGCGAGCTCGTCGCGCAGCGCGGGCACCAAGGTGAGGTGCCCGGCGGCCAGCGAGGACACCCCGACGATGTGCACGTCGGACTCGGCGGCCTGGCGCGCCACCTCGGCGGGCGTCTGGAACAGCGGGCCCACGTCCACGTCGAAACCGAGGTCGGCGAACGCCGTGGCGATCACCTTCTGGCCCCGGTCGTGGCCGTCCTGGCCCATCTTCGCGACCAGGATCCGGGGGCGGCGGCCCTCGTCCTCGGCGAAGCGCTCCACGACCTCGCGGGCCCGCTCCAAGGACTCCGACGGCCCCGATTCCTCCCGGTACACACCGGAGATCGTACGGATCTGACCCGCGTGGCGGCCGAAGACCTTCTCCATCGCGTCGGAGATCTCGCCGACCGTCGCCTTCGCCCGCGCCGCGTCCACGGCCAGCGTGAGCAGGTTGTGGTCGAGGTCGTTCGGGCGCTCGTCGGACATCGACGCCTCGGCGGCACCGGTGAGGCGGCGCAGCGCGTCCTGGCAGGCCGCCTCGTCGCGCTCCTCCCGCAGCCGCCGCAGCTTCTCCAGCTGCTCGGCGCGGACCTCGGCGTTGTCGACCTTGAGGACCTCGATCTGCTCGTCGCCGTCGAAGCGGTACTTGTTGATGCCGATCAGCGGCTGGCGCCCGGAGTCGATGCGCGCCTGGGTGCGCGCGGCGGCCTCCTCCACGCGCAGCTTCGGGATGCCCGCGTCGATGGCCTGCGCCATGCCGCCCGCGTCCTCGACCTCGGTGATGTGCGCCCACGCGCGTTCCGCGAGGTCCTGGGTGAGCCGCTCGACGTAGTGGCTGCCGCCCCACGGGTCGATGACGCGCGTGGTGCCCGATTCCTGCTGCAGCACCAGTTGCGTGTTGCGGGCGATGCGCGCGGAGAAGTCCGTGGGCAGCGCCAGCGCCTCGTCGAGCGCGTTGGTGTGCAGCGACTGCGTGTGCCCCTGGGTCGCGGCCATCGCCTCCACGCAGGTGCGGGCCACGTTGTTGTAGACGTCCTGCGCGGTCAGCGACCAGCCGGAGGTCTGCGAGTGGGTGCGCAGCGACAGCGATTTCGAGTTCCGCGGACCGAACTCCTTCACCAGCTTCGCCCACAGCAACCGGGCGGCGCGCAGCTTCGCGACCTCCATCGCGAAGTTCATCCCGATGCCCCAGAAGAACGACAACCGGGGCGCGAACGCGTCGATGTCCAACCCGGCCTGCTTGCCCGCGCGCAAGTACTCCACGCCGTCGGCGAGGGTGTAGGCCAGCTCCAGATCGGCCGTCGCCCCGGCCTCCTGGATGTGGTAGCCGGAGATGGAGATCGAGTTGAACTTCGGCATCTTCTGCGACGTGTAGGCGAAGATGTCCGAGATGATCCGCATCGACGGCTGCGGCGGGTAGATGTAGGTGTTGCGGACCATGAACTCCTTGAGGATGTCGTTCTGAATGGTCCCCGCGAGCTTCTCCGGCGCCACGCCCTGCTCTTCGGCGGCGACGATGTAGAGCGCCATCACCGGCAGCACGGCGCCGTTCATGGTCATCGACACGCTCATCTTGTCCAGCGGGATGCCGTCGAACAGCTGGCGCATGTCGTAGATCGAGTCGATCGCCACCCCGGCCATGCCCACGTCACCGGACACCCGCGGGTGGTCGGAGTCGTAGCCGCGGTGGGTGGCCAGGTCGAACGCCACCGACAGGCCCTTCTGCCCGGCGGCGAGGTTGCGGCGGTAGAACGCGTTCGACGCGGCGGCCGTGGAGAAACCCGCGTACTGGCGCACCGTCCACGGCTGGTTGACGTACATCGTCGGGTACGGGCCGCGCAGGAACGGCGCGATGCCCGGCTTGGTGCCCAGGAAGTCCAAGTCCTCGGTGTCGGCCGCGGTGTAGAGCGGCTTCACCCCGATGCCCTCGGGTGCTTCCCACACCAGGGCGTCGGCTTCCTTGCCGGTGGCCGAGAAGACCGCCGAATCCCAGTTCGGGTCGCCCTCGGCCGCGTCCCGCTCCAGCGGAACGTCGGCGAAGTTCGGGATGCTGCTCATCACTCGACTCCCAACGTGCGGTGCGCCGCGCGCAGAACCTGGATCGCGTCGCACCCGGCGAACACGTGACCGTCCACATTGTTCAGCCCATGGCCGGGTTTTCCGGCCAGCAGCACGCTTTCCGCGCCCGCCTCCTTGAGCGCGCTCGCCGTCTCGGCGGCGCGCTCGGCGTAGACCCCGTCCGTCGAGCACAGGCACACCACCGGAGTGGGGTGCTCGGCGTAGGCGGCGAGGACGTCCGCGGTGGACTCCGTCGGCCCGGCCTCGCTCGCCTCCAGGCCACCGGCGGCGAACAGGTTGCGGGCGAACGACGCCCGCGCCGTGTAGGTGGCCAGCGGGCCCAGCGTGGCGAGGAAGACCTCCGGGCGCTCCGGGCGGGCGTCGGCGGCGTCGCGCAGCGCCTCGAACTCCTCCGCGTAGCGCACCCTCGGCAAGCCGCCCGACGGCGGCTCCGGCGCGGGTTCGCGCCGCAACGGCTGCTCGGCGAGGTTCGGGAACTCGCTCACTCCCGTGATCGGGTCGGAGCGATCGGCGACCGCCGCCTTGCGCTTCTGCCAAGTCGACGCGAGCCGGTCGGCGACCAGCCCGGAGCGCAACGCCTCCGGCAGCCCGCCCGCGCGCTCGATCTCCTGGAACCACGCCCACGCCGCGTTCGCCAGCTCGTCGGTCAGCTCCTCCACGTACCAGGAACCCCCGGCCGGGTCGATGACCTGCGCCAAGTGCGACTCGTCGAGCAGCAGCGCCTGCGTGTTGCGCGCGACCCGGCGGGAGAACTCGTCCGGCGAACCGATGGCCGCGTCGAACGGCTGCACCGTCACCGCCTGCGCCCCGCCCACACCGGCGGCGAACGTCGCGATCGTCGCGCGCAGCATGTTCACCCACGGGTCGCGCCGCGTCAGCATCGCCGAGGACGTCACCGCGTGCTGCTGCTGCGCCCGCGCCGATTCCGACGCACCGCACCGGCGCGCCACCTGAGCCCACGCGCGCCGCGCGGCGCGCAGCTTCGCGATCGTCGAGAACTGATCGGCGGTCGCCGCGTAGCGGAACTCCAGCAGGCCGCACGCGGTGTCCACGTCCAACCCCGCCTCGGTCAGCCAGCGCAGGTAGGTGACGCCCGCGGCCAGCGAAGCACCGAGCTCCTCGCCGTCCGAACCGCCCGCGTCGTGGAACGGCAGCGCGTCCACCACGACCGCCCGCAGACCCGGGTGCTCGGCGGCGCAGCGCTTCGCCAGCTCCACCGCCTGCTCCGGGCCGACCTCACGTCCCGTGCGCGCCTGCACGCCCAGCGGATCGGCACCGAGGTTGCCGCGCAGCGCGCTCGGCGCCACGCCCTGCTCGGCGGCGACCTCCAGGAAGGCGTCGGCGGCGCTCGCGGCCTGCTCACCCGCGTCCAGCACCACGCCGATCATGTCCAAGTGCACGCCGTTGAGCACGTCCGGCAGCGCGTCCACCGCGATCCCGCCCTCGCCGAGCCGCAGCACCAGCGACGTGACACCGCCGTGGAGATCGGCCAAGACCTCCCGGTTCGACACCGACGCATCCGGGTTCCCGTGCGACTGGCGCACGTCCCAGCCCTCCGCGACCGAGCCCTGCGGCCGGCTGCCCCGCACGAACGGGGCGAAGCCCGGCAGCCCCGAACCGGACGCGTCCGCGCCGGCGCGGTCCTCGGCGGAGTACAGCGGGCGCACCGCGACCCCGTCGTAGGTCCGCGTCGCGAGCAGCTCCGACGGATCGTCGGGGGCAGCATCACCTTCCGCGATGCGGCCGGTCCTGCGCAGGACCTTCTCCACCTGATCGAGCCACTGCCGGTGCGTGGGCTCGGGGAATTCGCCGCCCAGGCTGAGGCTGGGCCGGGGGCTGCTCGTCGTCGAGAGCCTGTCGGAGGGCGCCATGGGAACCGATGGTAGGACCCCGCCCACCCCCGAAACGACGGGTTCCTTGTGACTCACGTCCCAACTGGATTCGGCGGCTCGTGTGGCTTGGGTGTCCGGGTAGCGGAACCTCAGTGAGCCTCTCGCTGCGGGATCTTTTTCCCGAGTGGCTCCGCCACGAGGGAAAAAGATCCCGCAGCGAGGAAGCCACTGAGGTTCCGCCACCCGACCACACCACAAGGCAAAAACGAACAATCCTCAATGGAGTTTTTACTTGATGGTGGGAGTTGGGCCGCCATCAGTGCGTATTGCGGATCGGGCTCTGGACAGCTCGCGGGCCGAGGAGTACGCCTAGCTCATACGGTATGCAGTATGGAGCTCCACCGAGGGTGCGCCGATCGGCGAGCAGTGCCGGGCGCGCGGTGAGGAGATGAGCACCGAATGGCGAATTCCGGTCCTTCCGCTGACGACACCGAACTGATCTCCGGCGGCCACCTGGTCGCGAAGGCGCTGCGCGCCGAGGGGGTCGACACGATCTTCACCTTGTGCGGCGGGCACATCATCGACATCTACGACGGCTGCGTCGACGAGGGCATCTCGGTCATCGACGTGCGCCACGAGCAGGTCGCCGCGCACGCCGCCGACGGCTACGCCCGCATCACCGGCCGGCCCGGCTGCGCCGTGGTCACCGCCGGTCCCGGCACCACCGACGCGGTCACCGGCGTGGCGAACGCGTTCCGCGCGGAGAGCCCGCTGCTGCTGATCGGCGGTCAGGGCGCGCTCGCGCAGCACAAGATGGGGTCGTTGCAGGACTTACCGCACGTGGACATGATGTCGCCGATCACCAAGTTCGCCGCCACCGTGCCGCACACCGAGCGGGTCGCGGACCTGGTCTCGATGGCGTTCCGCGAGTGCCACCACGGCGCTCCCGGGCCGTCGTTCCTGGAGATCCCGCGCGACGTGCTCGACGCGAAGGTGCCCGTGGACCGGGCGAGGGTGCCCGCGAGCTACCGGGCCTCCACGCGTTCGGCAGGCGACCCGGAGGCGATCGAGCGGCTCGCGGACCTGCTGGTGCACGCGGAGAAACCGTGCATCCTGCTGGGCAACCAGGTGTGGACGTGCCGGGCCACGGACTCGGCGGTCGAGCTGGTGCGCGCGCTGGACGTGCCCGCGTTCATGAACGGCGCGGGGCGCGGCACGCTCGCCCCGCAGGACCCGCTGCACTTCCAGCTGGCGCGCCGGCACGCGTTCGCCCACGCCGACCTGATCGTCATCGTCGGCACCCCGTTCGACTTCCGGATGGGCTACGGGCGCAGGCTCTCCCCGCAGGCCACCGTGGTGCAGATCGACCTGGACTACCGCACGGTGGGCCGCAACCGGGACGTCGACCTGGGCATCGTCGGCGACGCCGACGCGGTGCTGCGGGCCACGGCCCAGGCCGCGTCCGGGCGCCCGGCGAACGGCTCGGCGACCCGCAAGGAGTGGTTGCGGGAACTGCGCGAGGTCGAGCAGGCCGCCTACGACAAGCGCCTGCCCCGGCAGCTGTCCGACGCCTCCCCCATCGACCCGTACCGGCTGGTGCACGAGATCAACGAGTTCCTCACCGAGGACTCGATCTACATCGGCGACGGCGGTGACGTGGTCACGTTCTCCGGCCAGGTCGTGCAGCCCAAAGCACCCGGGCACTGGATGGATCCGGGGCCGTTGGGCACGCTCGGCGTCGGCGTCCCGTTCGCGATGGCCGCCAAGCACGCCCGCCCGGACCAGGAGGTGGTGTGCCTGTTCGGCGACGGCGCGTTCAGCCTCACCGGCTGGGACTTCGAGACGATGGTGCGCTTCGATCTGCCGTTCGTGGGCATCGTCGGGAACAACTCGTCGATGAACCAGATCCGCTACGGCCAGGCGCAGAAGTACGGCGCGGACCGCGACCGGGTGGGCAACACCCTCGGCGACGTGCCCTACAGCGAGTTCGCCCGGATGCTCGGCGGCCACGGCGAGGAAGTGCGCGATCCCGCCGAGATCGGACCGGCCCTGCTGCGCGCCCGGGAATCCGGGAAGCCCTCGCTGATCAACGTGTGGATCGACCCGGACGTGTACGCGCCGGGAACCATGAACCAGACGATGTACAAGTGACCCTCCGGTCGCGGTGAGCCGGGACGACCCGCTCGCCGCGGCGACCGCCGGAGCGCGCGGCGACCGGGATCTCCCGTCACCGCCCGGCATTCCCCGCCATCGCGGGACGGCTTCGAATCGCCCTTCTCGGGAGCGAAGGAGTGACGATCATGAGCACCGCACTGCAAGGCGTCCGGGTGCTGGACATGACGCATGTCCAGTCCGGACCGTCGGCGACCCAGATCCTCGCGTGGCTGGGCGCGGAAGTCCTCAAGCTGGAGGCCCCGGCCGGCGACATCACCCGCACCCAGCTGCGGGACGTGCCGGACGCCGACAGCCTCTACTTCACGATGCTCAACGGCAACAAGCAGAGCATCACGCTGAACATGAAGAGCACCCGCGGCAAGGAGCTGTTCACCGAGCTCGTCCGGGACGCCGACGTGCTGGTGGAGAACTTCGGGCCGGGCACGGTCGACCGGATGGGCTTCGACTGGGACCGGCTGCGCTCGCTGAACCCGGCGTTGATCTACGCCTCCATCAAGGGTTTCGGCGACGGGCCCTACACCCACTACAAGGCCTACGAGGTGGTGGCGCAGGCGATGGGCGGGTCGATGGCCACCACCGGGTTCGAGGACGGCCCGCCCACCGCGACGGGCGCGCAGATCGGTGACTCCGGTACCGGCATCCACACGGTCGCGGGCATCCTCGCGGCGCTGCTGCAACGTGAGCGCACCGGGCGCGGGCAGCGGGTGTCGGTGGCGATGCAGCACGCCGTGCTCAACCTGTGCCGGGTGAAGCTGCGCGACCAGCAACGGCTCGCGCACGGGGCGCTGCGGGAGTACCCGAACGACGAGTTCGGCGCCGAGGTGCCACGCTCCGGCAACGCCTCCGGCGGCGGCCAGCCCGGGTCCGCGCTGCGGTGCAGTCCGGGTGGGGCCAACGACTACGTGTACGTGATCGTGCAACCCGTCGGCTGGGCACCGATCGCCCGGTTGATCGGCCGCCCGGAGCTGATCGACGATCCGGACTGGGCCACGCCGGAAGCGCGGTTGTCCAAGCTGGACAAGATGTTCCGGCTCATCGAGGAGTGGACGCTGCGCCACGGCAAGTGGGACGTGCTCGCGCGGCTGACCGAGCAGGGCGTGCCGTGCGGTCCGATCCTGTCCACCCGCGAGCTGATCGAGGACGCCTCGCTCGCCGACAACGGCATGATCGTCACCGTCGAGCACCCGCAGCGCGGTCCGTACCGGACCGTCGGCTGCCCCATCAAGCTGTCCGACTCCCCCGCCCACGTCACCCGATCCCCGCTGCTGGGCGAGCACAACGAGCAGATCTACCGGGATCGGCTGGGCGTGGGCGCCGCCGAACTGGCCGAGCTCAAGGCGAACGGAGTGATCTGATGGGCCACGACAAGCAAGCGGTGCGCCGGGTGCTCGACGCGGTGCTCGCCGAAGGGCGCTCGGCGTTGACCGCTCCGGAGGGCCGAACCCTCTGCGACGCCTGCGGAATCCCCGCCGCCGCCGAAGGGCTCGCGCGCAGCGCGGAGCAGGCGGTGCTGCTGGCCGCCGACATCGGCGGACCGGTCGCGCTGAAGATCGTCTCGCCGGAGATCCTGCACAAGACCGAGGCCGGCTGCGTGCTCACCGGGATCGAAGGCGCCCAGAACGTGCGCGCGGGCTACGAGACGATCCTCGACCGCGCCCGCCGGTACGACGCGAACGCGACGCTCACCGGAGTGCAGGTGCAGCAGATGATCACCGGCGGGCACGAGGTCATCATCGGCGCCACGACCGATCCCACGTTCGGCAAGGTCGTCGCGTTCGGCCTCGGCGGCGTGCTGGTCGAGGTGCTCGAAGACGTCACCTTCCGGATGGCCCCGATCAACGCGTCGGAGGCCCGCGGCATGCTCGGCGACATCAAGGCCGCCGCGGTGCTGCGCGGAGCCCGCGGGGCCGAACCCGTCGACGCGGCGGGGCTGGCAGGCGTGCTGCACCGGCTGTCCGAGCTGGTCACCGACTTCCCCGAGATCTCCGAGTTCGACCTCAACCCGGTGTTCGCCGCGCCCTCCGGCGCGATCGCCGCCGACGTGCGGGTGCTGCTCGACCCGGACGGTGCGCGGCGGCCCCGGCGGCGTTCGCGCGAGGAGATCCTGCGGGCGATGAACAAGCTGATGCGGCCCGCCTCGGTCGCCGTGATCGGCGCGTCCAACGAGGACGGCAAGATCGGCAACTCGGTGCTGCGCAACCTCGCCGACGGCGGCTACGGCGGGCGCATCCTGCCGGTCAACCCGAAGGCGGACACCGTGCTCGGCCACCGGGCGTACCGCAGCATCGGCGACGTGCCGGGCGAAGTGGACGTAGCGGTGTTCGCGGTACCCGCGAAGTTCGTGCCCGCCGCGTTGGAGGAGTGCGGCGCGAAGGGCGTCGCGGCGGCCGTGCTCATCCCGTCCGGGTTCGCCGAAACCGGCGAGACCGCACTGCAGGACGAGGTCGTGGCCATCGCCGAGAAGCACGGAATCCGGTTGCTGGGGCCGAACATCTACGGCTACTACTACACGCCGCACGACCTGTGCGCGACGTTCTGCACGCCCTACGACGTGCGCGGCGGGGTGGCGCTGACCTCGCAGAGCGGCGGCATCGGGATGGCCATCCTCGGGTTCAGCCGCACCACCCGGACCGGGGTGTCGGCGATCGTCGGGCTCGGCAACAAGTCCGATGTGGACGAAGATGACCTGCTGGCGTTCTTCGAGCAGGACGAGCACACCAAGTGCGTCGCGATGCACCTCGAAGACCTCAAGGACGGGCGGGCGTTCGTCGACGCGGCCCGGCGGATCACGCGCACGAAACCGGTGGTGGTGCTCAAGGCCGGGCGCACCGAACTCGGCGCGCGGGCGGCGAGTTCGCACACCGGCGCGCTCGCGGGCGACGACAAGGTCTACGACGACGTGCTGCGCCAAGCGGGTGTGGTGCGCGCCCCCGGCCTCAACGACATGCTGGAGTACGCCCGCGGGCTGCCGGTGCTGCCCACCCCGCAGGGCGAGAACGTCGTGATCATCACCGGTGCGGGCGGTTCCGGGGTGCTGCTGTCCGACGCCTGCGTGGCGAACGGGTTGCGGCTGATGGACGTCCCTCCCGATCTGGACGAGGCGTTCCGCCGCCACATCCCGCCGTTCGGCGCGGCGGGCAATCCCATCGACATCACCGGCGGTGAACCGCCCCGCACCTACGAGGAGACCATCCGGCTGGGCCTGCGGGATCCGCGCGTGCACGCGCTGATCCTCGGGTACTGGCACACGATCGTCACGCCACCGATGGTCTTCGCCGAGCTCACCGCCCGCGTCGTCGCCGAAGCCCGCGCCGAGGGCATCAGCAAACCGGTCGTGGCCTCGCTGGCGGGCGACGTCGAGGTCGAGCAGGCGAGCGACCACCTCTACGACCGCGGGGTCGTCGCTTACCCCTACACCACCGAGAAACCGGTGGCCGTGCTGGGCGCCAAGTACCAGTGGGCCCGCGCCGCGGGATTGCTGGACTGACGACGAGGAGGTCAGTGCCGTGGAAGCCGACAAACCGTCCGCAGGCAGTGCGGAACCGGAGCCCGAATTAAGCAGGCAGCCGACGCGCACCGGCGCGCGGGTGTGGCGGGCCGGGCGCCTGGAGTCGATGCCCATCCGGCCGCTGCCCGACGCACCGCCCTCGATCCACCTGCTCGGCCCGACCGTGTTCCTGGTGGCGCTGGGCGTGGGCATGGGCGAGTCCTACATGTGGCCGCGGCTGGTGCTGGTGTTCGGCCCGGAGATCCGCTGGCTGTTCCTCATCGGCGTCACCTTGCAGGCCGTGGTGATGCTGGAGATGGCGCGCTGGGCGATGGCCACCGGCGAGAGCATCTTCAGCGGAGCGGCCCGGATCGCGAAGCCGCTGATGTGGTTCTTCTTCGTCACCGCGATCGCCGTCTACATCTGGCCGGGGCACCTCTCCGCGGGAGCCGCGGCGCTGGAGGAGATCACCGGGGTGCCCTGGGTGCTGTCGGCCTGCGTCGGGCTGGTGCTCGTGGGCGTGGTGTTCAGCCTCGCGAAGGTGATCTACCCGCTGCTGGAGAACGTGCTCAGCGTGCTGATCGGCCTGCTCGTGGTGGGGACCAGCGTGGTCGCCGCGATGGCGGGCAACCTGGCGGACCTCGGCAGCACACTGGCGGGGATGCTGCACTTCGGCTACTTCCCGGCCGAGGCGATGTCGCCGACCTGGTTCCCCATCGTGGTCGGCTCCATCGCGTTCGCCGGGCCGTCCGGGATGCAGCAGATGTGGTACACGCTGCACCTGCGGGACAAGGGGGCCGGCATGGGCGCGCACATCCCCCGCATCCGCGGGCTCCGGCACGCCGCCGACGAGGAGACGATGCCCTCGCGCGGCTTCATGTTCGACACCGCCGACCCGGCCGAGCTGGACAAGTGGCGGGGCTGGCGGCGCTGGGTCACCTTCGACGCGCTGCTGCTGTTCTGGGGCGTGACGATGCTCGTCACGATCTCGTTCACCGTGCTCGCCCAATCCGCGGCCCGGCAGAACCCGGGGGTGCGCGGGCTCATCGAGTCCGGCGAGCGGGAGGCCGCGATCAGCGCGATGGCGGACGCGTTCTCCGCGGCGGGCGGTTCCTGGATGGGCACCGTGTTCCTCGGCTTCATCGCGCTGATCGGGCTGAACGCCACGCTCGGGCTGTTCGACTCGTTCTCCCGCGGGCAGGCCGACATGACCTACCACTTCGTCCCGGGGGCGCGGCGGCTGCGGCTCTCGCACCTGTACGCGGGATTCCTGTGGGGCGTGATCATCTTCGGGATCCTCGTCCTGCTGTTCGGCCCCGCCGACGGTCCTGGCGCGATCCTGGACGTGCTGGCGTTCCTGTCCACGTTCGCGATGGGCGCGTACTGCGTGGTGCTGCTGCTGGTGAACAACCGGCTGCTGCCGAGGCCGATCCGGCCGAAGTGGTGGAGCAACGCGATCATCGGCTTCGGCGCCGTGTTCTACCTCGGCATGCTGTTCTACAGCCTGTTCCGGTTCGGCGTGGTGGTGAGCTGATGCCGTTCCGGGAGAGCGCTCCGATCGCGGTCCCCGGCGCGGTGATCGGTGCGGTGGCGGGCGCGTTCGCCGGGCCGCTGGCCTCCCTCGCGCAGCAACCGCCGTGGTGGACGGCCGTGACGACGCTCGCCCTGGTGCTGCCGCTGGCGTTGTCCGGCGGCGGCCACGGGCTGCTGCTGGCCGCCGGGCTGCTGCGGCCGGGGATGTTCGCGCCGGCCGCCGCGTATTGGCTGGTGGCGTTCCCGCTGGCCCGGTTGCTGCACGAGACGATCACGTGGTGGGTGCTGAGCGGCTCGCCCGGCCTGCGCGAGCCGCTCGCGGGCTTCCTGGCGTACCAGGCGCTGATCGGCACCGGTTTCGCGATCGGCTTCGTCTGGTTGCACGAACGCCTCGCCCCGCACTGGTTCCTGCGGCTGGCCGCGCGCAACGCGCTCGCCGACGCGCTCGCCGCCCACTACGTCCGCCAAGCCGGTCGGCCCCGGGCGCACACCCGCCGCGCCGACGGGCGCTGAGCGGCCCGTCAGTCCACCCGCTGCCGCTGCCGTGGCAGCGGAGTGCTCTGCTCCTGCTCGACCGATTCGTCCTGCCGCGCGGCCGATTCGACGGCCGCGGCCGTCACCAACCCCAGCATGCGGCCGTCCGCGGCGTAACCGCGCGGCATCCGCGCGACCGCTCGCGCCAGCTTCCGCAGTCCTCCCATGAGTGCTCACCTCCCGTTCCGCAACACTGCATACAGTCTGCACTATCCCGGAGATCGGGGAAGCCGCCGAACCGGCATGCGCGAGCTCACACCATCGGCCCAGAACGGCACTAGAACCACGCGGGAGCTGTGAGTCCGCCGACACCGGTGGCGACCAGCGGGCGCGCGCCTCGTAAGCTAGGGGATTCCGGCCTCGTCAGTCCCCCGAGCGGGGCCGGAATCCCCGATCTCAGGATTCCCCATGGCACCACCCGGACCGCCCCAACCGCAGCAGCCGCACGGCGTCGACCACTACGACGCCACCTTCGCCCGCGACCTGCGCTGGTCGCAGCGACTGCGCGAACAGCTAGACGAACTCCCCACCACCCCCGGCCCTGATCTCGACTGAGACATCCTTTCGGAATGATCTTTTGCTCGTTGTCCTGTCAGCGGCGAAGCCGCTGAGCAGCGACCAGCCCGAGCAAGACGACCACCGGCGGGTTCTCGGCGGCTTCCTCGCGAGGACGGCGATGTCGCCGTGTATCGGACATACATCAGAAATCGATCCCGCAGCGAGGAAGCCGCTGAGGTTCCGCTGAGCGACCAGCTACGCGGGTCGTCCTGTCAAGGCCCCGCGGCCGGGCCTGCGTCGACGCCGAGTTGCTCGGCGATCAGTCGCAGCAGGCGTTCGGGGTCGACGGGCTTGGTCACGCATTCGGTGGCTCCGGACGCGAGGCTGCGCTCGCGGTCGCCGTGCATCGCCTTCGCCGTCACCGCGATGATCGGCAGGTCCCGGTGGCGCGGGATGCGCCGGATGGTGCGGATCGTGGAGTTCCCGTCCAGCTCCGGCATCATCACGTCCATCAGCACCACGGACACGTCGTCGTGCTCCTGCAGCGCGCTCAACCCGGCGATGCCGTTGTCCACGTACACCACGCGCAATCCGTGCTGCTCCAGCAGCGCGGTCAGCGCGTAGACGCTGCGCGGATCGTCGTCGACCACGAGCACCTTCTGCCCGCCGAAGCGCAGGAATCCCGCCGCACCGTTCTCCGCTGCGGACCCGTTCTCGGGGGCGACGAGCGGACCGGTGTCCATCGAGGACTCCCACTCCGGCATCGGCGGGTCGATCCCCTCGGCGGCGACGTCGAACTTGACCTCCGCGCTGATCGGCGGGGGTGGCGACGCCGGTTCCGGCGGTGACTCCACCTCGGCGACCGCCTCCGGTTGCTCGTCCCGCTCAGGGAACTCCGCGGGCAGGTGCAGCGTGAACGTGCTGCCCTGGCCCGGTTCGCTTTGCACCGTGAGCTCGCCGCCGAGCAGCGCGGTCAGCTCGCGGCTGATGGACAGGCCGAGCCCGGTGCCGCCGAACTCGCGCACGATCGTGCCGTCGCCCTGCTGGAACGCCTCGAAGATGCGGTTGAGCTTCCCCGCGGGCACCCCGATCCCGGTGTCCTGCACCGAGAACGCCACCAGCTCCGGCTGCGCCCGCAACGCCGGATCGGCCGTCGCCGCCGGGTCGCCGCGCTCGATGCGCAACCGCACCGACCCGTGCTCGGTGAACTTCACCGCGTTCGACAGCAGGTTGCGCAGGATCTGCTCCACCCTGCTCTGGTCGGTGAACAGCCGCGCCGGCGCCGAATCCGCCACCGCCGCCTCGAAATCGAGCCCCTTGTCCGCGGCCAGCGGCCGGTACTGCGACTCCAGGTGCCGGGCCAGCTCCGCCGGATCGACGTCCTCCGGCAGCACAGTCATGTGCCCAGCCTCCACTTTGGACAGATCGAGCACGTCGTTGATCAGCGCCAGCAGGTCGCTGCCCGCGGCGTGGATGGTGTTGGCGAGGTCCACCTGCTGATCGGTGAGGTTGCCGTCGACGTTGTCGGCCAGCAGCTTCGCCAGCAGCAACGAGCTGTTCAGCGGCGTCCGCAGCTCGTGGGACATGTTGGCCAGGAACTCCGACTTGTAGGCCGACGCCAGCGACAGCTCGCTCGCCCGCTCCTCCAGCTGCTGGCGGGCCTGCTCGATCTCGCTGTTCTTGATCTCGATGTCCCGGTTGCGCGCGGCCAGCTGCTCGGCCTTCTCCGCGAGCTCCGAGTTGGAGCGCTGCAACTCGTTCTGCTGGTGCTCCAGCTGTTCGGACCGCGCCCGCAACTCCCGCGCCAAGTGCTGGGACTCGGCCAGCAGCGCCTCCGTCCGGGAGTTGGAGACGATCGTGTTCACCTCCACGCCGATCGTCTCCTGCAACCGTTGCAGCAGATCCAGGTGCAGCGCGCTGAACTCGTGCACCGAGGCGAGTTCCAGCACGGCCAGCACCTGGTCCTCGAACAGCACCGGCACCACCACCACGCCGACCGGGGCCGCGGTGCCCAGCCCGGAACTGATCCGCAGGTACTGCGGCGGCGTCTCCCGCACCAGGATCGTGGTGCGATCGGCGGCGGCCTGGCCCACCAGCGACTCACCCAGCTCGAACCGCTCCGGGGTGTCGGTGCGCGGCAGGCCGTAGGTGGCGGTGCGGGTCAGCACCGGGCCGTCGTCGTCGCCCTGCGCCAGGTAGAACGCCCCGTACTGCGCGGAGACCAGCGGCACCAGCTCCGTCATGATCAGCGCGGCGAGCGCGCGCAGCTCGCCGCGGCCCTGCATCAGCCCGGACAGGCGCGTCAGGTGCGTCTTGAGCCAGTCCTGCTCCTCGTTGGTGCGGGTCGTCTCCGCGAGGTTCGAGATCATCGCGTTGATGTCGTCCTTGAGCTCGGCGACCTCGCCGCTGGCCTCGACGGTGATCTGCCTGGTCAAGTCCCCGCTGGTCACCGCGTTGGCCACGCCCGCGATCGCCCGGACCTGCGTGGTGAGGTTGCCCGCGAGCCGGTTCACGCTCTCGGTCAGGCGCCGCCACGTCCCGGAGACGTCGGCGACCTCGGCCTGGCCGCCGAGCTTGCCCTCGGTGCCGACCTCTCGGGACACCCTGGTCACCTCGCCCGCGAAGGCGGAGAGCTGGTCGACCATCGTGTTGATGGTCGTCTTGAGCTCCAGGATCTCGCCCTGGGCGTCCACGTCGATCTTCTTGGACAGGTCGCCCTGCGCCACCGCCGTCGTCACCTGGGCGATGTTGCGCACCTGGTTGGTCAGGTTGCGCGCCATCAGGTTCACGTTGTCGGTCAGGTCCTTCCACGTCCCCGCCACGCCCGGCACCCGCGCCTGCCCGCCGAGGATGCCCTCGGTGCCGACCTCGCGGGCGACCAGCGTGACCTGCTCGGCGAACGCGCCCAGCGTCTCGACCATCCCGTTGATCGTCGCGGCCAGCGCGGCGACCTCCCCCTTGGTCTCCACGGTGATCTTCTTCGACAGGTCGCCGCCCGCCACGGCCGCGGCCACCGCGGCGATGTTGCGCACCTGGGTGGTGAGGTTGTCGGCCATGATGTTGACGTTGTCGGTGAGGTCCTTCCAGGTGCCGCCGACGCCGGACACCCGCGCCTGCCCGCCGAGCTTGCCCTCGGTGCCGACCTCGCGGGACACCCTGGTCACCTCGTCGGCGAACGCGGAGAGCTGGTCGACCATGGTGTTGAGCGTGTTCTTCAGCTCCAGGACCTCGCCGCGCGCGTCCACGTCGATCTTCTGGGTCAGGTCGCCGCGCGCCACCGCCGTGGCCACCTGGGAGATGTTGCGGACCTGCGCGGTGAGGTTATCGGCCATCAGGTTCACCGAGTCCGTCAGGCCGCGCCAGGTGCCCGCCACCCCCGGCACCTGCGCCTGCCCGCCCAGCCTGCCTTCGCTGCCGACCTCGCGGGACACCCTGGTCACCTCGTCGGCGAATTCCGAGAGCTGGTCCAGCATCGAGTTGAAGGTGTCCTTGAGCTCCACCAGCTCCCCGGAGACCTCGACGGTGATGCGCCTGCTCAGGTCGCCGCGCGCCACCGCCTTCGCGGCCTGGGAGATGTCGCGGACCTGACCGGTGAGGTTCGCGGCCATCCGGTTCACCGCGTCGGCCAGCTCCCACCAGGTGCCCACCAGGCCAGGCACCTGCGCCTGCCCGCCCAGCCTGCCCTCGGTGCCGATCTCCCCGGCGACCCGGCTCACCTCGGAGGCGAACAGCGACAGCTGGTCGAGCAGGTCGTTGACCGTCGAGGCCACGTCGCCGAAGCCGCCGGGCAGCCGGTCGTCGGCGCGGCGCGGCATCCGCTGCGTCAGGTCACCAGCCGCGACCGCGCCCAGCACCCGGCTGAGCTCGCCCGCCGGGCGCAGCAGCGCCTCCAGGAGTTCGGTGACGGCCTGTTCGGCGCCTTGCCAGCCCCCGGTGCCGCCGAAGCTCACGGGCGACTGCGGCCACTCGCCGCGCACGGCCGCCGCGGTGACCCGCCGCAGCTCGGTGATCAGGTGCTGCTCGCGGTCGGCGAGTTCGTTGAACGCCGCGGCGAGTTCCGCGTCGGGGCCCGCCACGGCGAGCCTGCGCCGGAAGTTGCCGTCCCGCAGGTCCCGTAACCCGGCGAGCAGCCGTTCGCGCCCAGGATCAGCGGTCACCGCGTCAGTCCTTGCCCCGGGTGCCGCGGTCGAGCCGCAGTTCGGTCGCGAGCACCGCCGCCTCGCTGCGGTGGCGCATCGCGAGCTTCGCCAGCATCTGCGAGACGTAGTTCTTGATCGTCTTCTCGGCGAGGTACATCCGCTGGGAGATCTCGCGGTTGGTCAGGCCCTCGCCGATGAGCTCCAGCACTTCCCGTTCCCGCGAGGTCAGCTCCCGCAGCGGGTCCGCGCGCTCCTGCTCCCGGCGCAGCCAGGACAGCATCGCCTCGGTCTTCTTCGGGCTCAGCAGCGACCGCCCGGACCCGACGGTCCGCAGCGCGCTGAGCAGCTCCTCGCTGACCACGCCCTTGAGCACGAAACCCGCGGCACCGGCCAGGATCGCGTCCAGCAGCGCCTCGTGATCGTCGAACGAGGTGAGCATCAGGCACCGCAGTTCCGGCTGCTGCGAGCGCAGCTCCCGGCACAGCTCGACGCCGTTGCCGTCGGGCAGCCGCACGTCGAGCACGGCCACGTCCGGCCGGTGCTGCGGCACCAGTGCCAGCGCTTCGGCCGCTGATGCCGCCTCACCGATCAGTTCGAGTTCCGAATCGGATTTCACCAGGGCCGCCACGCCCCGCCGGATCACTTCGTGGTCGTCGACCACGAACACACGTATCGCCATCTCGCTCGCCGCCTCCCCTCGTGGATCACTGCGGACACCAGGGCATTGACCAGCATAAACGGGAAGGCTCGTTACGCACCTGGCGCCGAGTGGCGACGATCTCGCAAGGGGAACCCTGGCGTCGGCGCCACGGCGGTGCCGCCGGCGCCTGGAGCGAGCCGGCCCGAGTACCAGGACAGCTGGCACTGCTCTCGGCAGAAGTCGTCGGACGGGCTAGAGGACGGGATCGGTTCGCGGCAACTCGCACAGAACATCATCGCTGCACCGCCTCCACGGAGAAGGTTCGTGCACGTCAGTGCACCTCCCACGTGTTCCGCTGAGGTTGCGGTCAGGTCACGGAACGCATCACCGCAGTTCAGAGCCCTCCGCCTACGCCCGTCCGGCGCGCAGGCAGTCGGGTGCGGCCAGCGGCGCGCTCACCGCGTCCCGGCACGTCGAGCGGCCTGGCCGTGCTCGACGATCCCGATCCACGCCGTCCTGGTTCAAGCAGTGCCGGTGGTCCGGACCGCGGTCCCTCACCGCAGGGCGTAGACGCTCTCGACGAAGTGCGCGAGCTGGTCGTCGGTGATGTTCCTGGCGAGGTCGGCCTCGCTGATGATGCCGACGAGCCGGTGGTGGTCGATCACCGGCACTCGCCGGATCTGGTGGGTCTCCATCATCATGAGCACTTCGGTCGTCTCGGCGTCGGCGGAGACCCAGTGCGGGGTGCCGGCCGCGAGCTCGCCCGCGGTCACCGACGCCGGGTCCCGTCCCTCCGCGCAGCAGTGCAGCACGATGTCCCGATCGGTCAGCATGCCGCGCAACCGGTCGTCCCGGCCGCAGATGGGCAGCGACCCCACTCCCAGGTCGCGCATCATCCTGGCGGCCACCTGCAGGCTCTCGTCCTCACCCACGCAGCGGGCTCCCGCGTGCATGATCTCGCGCGCCATCATGAGCTTCTCCTTCCGGCTCGGACCGAACGCGGCCCACCTCGCCGCGCGGCTCAGGATTCCCGCATCAGGCGGTCGAACGCCTCGTTCGCGTGCGCCCAGACCGCGGTGAGCACCCCGTCGGACCCCTCGGCGCCCGGCGGGGCGTCGATGGCGACGACGAAGCCGGGCTCGGCCACCCTGCGTCGCAGGAAGACCAGGTGCCCCGCGCGGGAGCGGCCCATCCGCTCGCCGTTGTCCCGCGCCACGCTCTGCCCGGGAACCAGTTCGGAGGTATCGGTGTCGGCCATGCTCTCCGTTGTAGTCACTTCCGCGCGCAGCCGCAGGCCAACGACGATGCGTGTGCGGTAGCGGCGCAGCAGTGGTGCGCTGGTGGTGCGAGAGGCGCCCCGGACCGCGCGGTCGCGGGGCTGATGCGGCGAACAGGAGCACTCGATGGCAACCGAAGAAGTCGACGCGGTCGTGATCGGCATGGGCCCGGGAGGCGAGGACGTCGCGGGGCGCCTGGCCACCGCCGGGCTGGACGTCGTGGCCGTGGAGTCCCGCCTGGTCGGCGGGGAATGCCCGTACTACGCGTGCATTCCGACGAAGATGATGGTGCGCGCCGCGGACGCGCTCGGCGAAGCCCGGCGAGTCCCGGAACTGGCCGGTTCCGCCACGGTGCGGCCCGATTTCACACCGGTCGCCGACCGGATCCGCGACGAGGCCACCACCGGCTGGGACGACACCGCCGCCGTGGAGCGGTTCGAGCGCACCGGCGGGCGGCTGGTCCGCGGCCGCGGCCGGATCACCGCCCCCGGCGAGGTCACCGTCACGACGGACTCCGGGCCGCGGACCTTCCACGCGCGCAGGGCGATCGTGCTCAACCCGGGCACCGAGCCCAACGTGCCGCCGATCGACGGCCTCGCCGACACCCCGTACTGGACGAACCGGGACGCGGTCGCCGCGCGGACGGCTCCGGAATCGCTGCTGGTGCTCGGCGCGGGACCGGTGGGGCTGGAGTTCACCCAGGTCTTCGCCCGCTTCGGCAGCGCCGTCACCGTCGTCGAGACCGGTGAGCGGATCCTCGGCCCCGCCGAACCGGAGGCGTCGGAGGTCCTGGAGCGGGTGCTGCGCGCCGACGGCGTCGACGTGCGCTGCGGGGCGGGCGTGCGGCGGGTGTCGCACTCCGACGGCCGGTTCCGCGTCGAGTTCGACGAGGGCGATCCCGTCGAGGCGGAACGGCTGCTGGTGGCCACCGGCAGGCGGACCGACCTCGCCGCGCTGGGCGTGGGTGCGGTCGGGCTCGACGAAGCCGCCCGCACGATCCCCGTGGACGAACGGCTGCGCGCCGCCGACGGCGTGTGGGCGATCGGCGACGTCACCGGCCACGGCGCGTTCACCCACACCTCGGTGTACCAGGCGCCCATCGCCGCGGCCGACGTCCTCGGCGAGCAGGGTCCCGCCGCCGAGTACCGCGCGGTCCCCTCGGTCACGTTCACCGATCCCGAGGTCGGCATGGTCGGGCTCACCGAGAAGGCGGCCACCGACCGGGGCCTGCGGGTGCGCACCGGCATCGCGCATATCCCGTCCGCGGTGCGCGGCTGGATCCACCGGGCCGGCAACGACGGGCTGATCAAGGTGGTGGCCGACGCCGACCGCGACGTGCTCGTCGGCGCGACAGCCGTCGCCCCCGGCGGCGGTGAGGTCCTGGGCGCGCTGGCCGTCGCGGTGCACGCCGAGGTCCCGCTCGCCGTGCTGCGCCGGATGATCTACGCCTATCCGACGTTCCACCGCGCGATCAGCTCGGCGATCGACGACCTCGACGCGTCGTAGCCGGTTTCAACCCGCGCCGCGGCGGGGAGGCCGGAGGGCGCAACCGCTCGGCAGGAGGCCATGTGACCTACGTAATCACCGAACCGTGCGTGGACGTGCTCGACCGGTCCTGCATCGACGAGTGCCCGGTCGACTGCATCTACGAGGGCGGCCGGATGCTCTACATCCACCCCGACGAGTGCATCGACTGCGGTGCCTGCGAACCGGTGTGCCCGGTGGAGGCGATCTACTACGAGGACGACGTGCCCGACGAGTACCAGGCCTACACCCAGGCCAACGCCGAGTTCTTCACCGAGCTCGGCTCTCCCGGCGGCGCGGCCGAGGTGGGAAAGGTCGACCGCGACGTCCCGCCCGTCACGACCCTGCCGAAGATGGCCGACTGACGCGCCCGGCGCCCGCGCACCCGTACGATGGATCAGCACGGCGGGCGCACCGGATCTCCTGGCGGTGCCCCCGGCCCGCGTGCCGCGGGCACCAGCCGACACGACGGACGAGCCGGGGACGACGGGGCGCATGGGAACATCGGAACGCATCGGCACTCCCGCCGTCGCGACGGCGGGCGGCAAGCCCAGTTCGGTGCGCCGCGCCATCGACCAGATCCGCACGATGCTGCGCAGCCAGGAGATCCTGCCCGGCCAGTCGCTGCGCCAGGAGGCGCTGGCCGAACGGCTCGGGGTGAGCCGGGTGCCGGTGCGGGAGGCGTTGAAGGCCCTGGAGGGCGAGGGCGTGCTGCACCACCGGCCGAACGTCGGCTACACGGTGGCCCGGCTCTCCGCGGACGAGCTGCGCCAGGCCTACCTGATGCGGGCGGCGCTGGAAACGGTGGTGCTGCGCGAGATTCCGCGCCTGAGCGCCGAGCAGCTCGCCGAGCTCACCGCCCTCAACGAGCGCATCGCGGAGGCCGCCGCCGCTCCGGACGTGGCGCTGATGCTGGAGCTCAACCACGAGTTCCACTTCGCGGTGTTCCGCCATTCCGGGCTGAACCTGGTCGTGGACGAGATCGAGCGGGTGTGGCAGCGCACCGAGGTCTACCGGACCGTCTACCTCTACGACGAGGCATCCCGGCGGCGCATCGTGCGCGAACACCGGCAGCTGATCACCGCGCTGCGCCGCGGCAGCACCGAGCGCGCGGTGGAACTCATGAACGCCCACCGCGACGCCACCCGCGACACCCTCGCCCCGGCCCTCGCCCCGCCCACCTGACCCCTCCGAACCGCGCCGCACCTGTTTCAACCCCGCGCAATTTCGCGAGATTTCGAAACACCCCCGCCACCAGATCAGCGGTTACACCACCAGTTCACAGCCGATTTCCCGGCTCCGCTGCGGAGTCCGGGCCGCGCAATTTCGCGAGAAATCTCGGGCAGGCCCCTCCGGTGCACGGACCGGCCCGAGACGGGCTCGGAGCAGTTCGGTGGGCGCTGGTCGTTCTGGTGGATTGCATTCAATTTTGCATGGACTTCGCCTGAAGTGACGTGGTTCACTCCGTCTGCGCACGACGGCGTGGGCGACGGGAGGCGGCATGGCGGACCTGGAATACGGAGTCTCCGAGGGCGTGGGCACGATCCTGCTCAACCGCCCGGAGCGCAAGAACGCGTTCACCTTGCAGATGGTCGACCAGTGGGCGCAGGCGATCCGCGAGGCCCGCGCCGACCCCGACGTGCGGGTGCTCGTGGTCACCGGCGCCGGGGACGCCTTCTGCTCCGGGGTCGACCTCGACGACTTCACCGGCGAGCGGAAAACCGTGCTGCAGAACAAGACCGTGCTCACCGAGCGCGTGCACCAGGTGGCGCTCGCACTGGAGGACATGGACAAGCCGGTGCTCGCGTCGGTCAACGGCGTCGCGGTGGGCGCGGGCATGGACATGGCGCTGATGTGCGACATCCGGCTGATCTCGGAGTCCGCGCGGTTCTCCGAGGGCTACGTGCGAGTGGGTCTGGTACCGGGTGACGGCGGCTGCTACTTCCTGCCCCGGCTGGTGGGCACCGCGAAGGCGCTGGAGTTGTTGTGGACGGGGGATTTCGTGGACTCCGCCACGGCCGTCGAGCTCGGCATCGCCAGCTACCGCTACCCGGACGCCGAGCTGCCGGAACGGACCGCCGAGTTCGCGCGCAAGCTCGCCGCGGGCCCGCCGGTGGCCGTCCGGGCGATCAAGCGCGCGCTGTACCAGTCCGCGCGGTGCGACCTGCGCACCTCGTTGGACCTGATCTCCTCGCACCAGGCGATCGTGCAGTCCACCGAGGACTCCGCTGAAGCGCTCAGCGCGTTCCGCGAGAAGCGCCGGCCCGGCTTCCAGGGCCGGTGACGTCCACTGTGGAACCTCTGCTGAACCCCGCTGCGGTGGCGGTCGTCGGAGCCTCCGAGCGCAAACCGATGGCCGCCAGGCTGACCCGGTTCCTGATCGACGACGGCTTCACCGGCGCGATCCACCCGGTGAACCCGCGATACGAGCAGGTGCACGGCCTGCCCTGCTACCCGGCGCTGGACCGATTACCCGGCCCGGTCGACCTGGTGCTGATCATGGTGCCCGCCGGCCAGGTGGCCGAGGCCGTCGCCGAGTCCGCGCGGGCCGGCGCCCGGCTGGCGATCGTGCTGTCCTCCGGGTTCGCCGAGGTCGGCCCGGACGGCGCCGCGCTCCAGCGGGAGCTGGCGGACACGGCGCGGCGGTGCGGAATCCGCGTCCTCGGGCCCAACTGCCAGGGACTGCTCTACCGGCCCGCCGCGTTGACCGCGACGTTCAGCTCCGGCGCGGGCCTCCCCTCCGCGCCACCCGCCGAGACCGGCGGCATCGCCTACGTCGGCCAGAGCGGAGCGCTCGGCGGCAGCGTGCTGGGCATGGCGGCCGACCGGGGCGTCGGGCTCACCGCGTGGATCTCCGTCGGCAACCAGGCCGACCTCACCGCGACCGAGGCGACCGCGCTGCTGCTGGAGGACCCGGCGATCCGGGTGCTGGCCTGCTACCTGGAGCAGTTGCCGGACGGAGCGGAGTGGACCCGGTTGACCGGCCGGGCCGCCGAGCTGGGCAAGCACCTGGTGGTGCTGCGCTCCGGGCGTTCGGCAGCGGGGCAGCGCGCCGTCGCCTCGCACACCGGGGCGCTGGTCCGCTCCGGCGCGGCGTTCGACCTCGTCGCGGAACGCTCCGGGGCGGTGCTGGTGGACGACGTCGACGAGCTGCTGGACACGGCGATCGCGCTCGGCGGCCCGCGCCCGTCGGACGGACGGATCGGGGTCGTCACCAGCTCCGGCGGCGCCGGTGGTCTCGCCGCCGACCAGGCCGAGCCCACCGGCCTGCGGCTGCCGGAGCTCGATCAGTCCACACAGGACTCCCTCGCGCCGCTGATCCCGCCGTTCGGCAGCGTGGCGAACCCCGTGGACGTGACGGCGCAGGTGATCAACGACGCGAGCGCCCTCGGACAGGTCTGCGAGACCGTGGCCGCCGATGACGCGGTGGACGCCGTGCTGGTGCTGCTGACGACGCTCGGCGGACGCACCGCGGAGCAGATCGCCGAGTCGATCCTGCGGGCCTCCCGCGCCTGCGCCAAGCCGTACGTTGTGGCGTGGCAGTACTCGCACGCCGAGATCGCGGCACCTGCCGGGCGGTTGCGGCGAGCGGGGATTCCCGTCGTCTCGACGAGCAGCGCGGCGATCACCCTGCTCTCGCGGCTGCTGCCGCGCCACCGCCCCACTGTCGCCCCGATCGCCCCGCCGGGCTCAGCGGCGCACCCGCCCACCGGCACGCTCACCGAAGCCGCCGGTGCGCGGCTGCTCGACGCGCTCGGCGTGGTCCGGCCGCGCGGCGCGCTCGCCACCGACGCGGCTCAAGCCGAGGCAGCCGCCCGCGATCTGCGCGGCGAACTGGTGCTCAAGGTCCAATCACCCGACGTGGCGCACAAGACCGAGGTGGGCGGAGTCCTGCTCGGAGTGCCCGTCGCCGAAGCCGGTGCCGCCGCCGACCGCCTGCTGCGCGCGGTCCGGACCGCGGCGCCGCACGCCCGGATCGACGGGGTGTTGGTGCAGGAACTCGCGCCACCCGGCGTGGAACTGCTGGTCGGCGCACAAGGCGGCCGCGACGGCTACCCGCCGGTGCTCACCGTCGGCTTCGGTGGTGTCACCGCCGAGCTCTACGCCGACGTGGTCACCGCGCTCGCGCCGGTCGACGTGGCGGGTGCCGAGCGGATGCTGCGCGCGTTGCGCGGGGCTCCGCTGCTCACCGGCTTCCGGGGTAGCCCGCCCGTCGACCTGCGGGCGGCGGCGGCGGCGATCGCGGCGCTCTCGCAGGCCGCGGCCGTGTGGGGCGACCGCTTCGCCGAATTGGAGATCAACCCGCTGATCGTGCACACCGAGGGCGCCACCGCGGTGGACCTGCTGCTCACCGGCACGCCGAAGGACCGCGGATGAGCACGAAACAGCAACGACGACCCCACGTGCGGGCGGTGATCGGCGGCTCGATCGGCAACCTGGTCGAGTGGTACGACTGGTTCGTCTACGCCAGCTTCGCGCTGTACTTCGCCGGGCGGTTCTTCCCGGAGGGCGACGCGACGGCGCAGTTGATGAACACGGCGGCGGTGTTCGCGGTCGGTTTCCTGGCCCGCCCGCTCGGCGGGTGGCTGCTGGGCCGAGTCGCCGACCGGCGAGGCCGGAAGTTCGGGCTCACCTTGTCGGTGAGCATGATGTCGGTGAGCGCGCTGATGATCGCCGTCGCGCCCACCCACGACCGCGCCGGATACCTCGGCGCCGTCGTCCTGCTCGTCGCCCGCGTGCTGCAGGGCCTGAGCGTCGGCGGCGAGTACGCGGCCAGCGCCTCCTACCTCACGGAGGCCTCGCTTCGCGGGCATCGCGGGCTCGGTTCCAGCTTCCAGTACGTGTCGGTGACGCTGGGCCAGCTGCTGGGGCTGGCCGTGCTCATGGTGCTGCAGGCGACGCTGACCGAGGCGGAGCTGACGGCGTGGGGCTGGCGGATCCCGTTCATCATCGGGGCGGTCGCCGCGGTCGTGGTGTTCTACCTGCGCCGCGGCCTGCACGAGACCGACGCCTACCGGGAGGAAGCGGCGCACGACGACACCGAACGGCGCGGCACGATGCGGGAGGTGTGGCGGCACCGGCGGGCGGCGCTGCTGGTGTTCGCGCTGACCATCGGCGGCAGCGTCGCGTTCTACACCTACACGACCTACCTGACGAAGTACCTGGCGAACTCCGTCGGTCTGTCCAAATCGGACGCGACGCTGGTGATGTTCTGCGCGCTGTGCCTGTTCACCGTGCTGCTGCCGGTGGGCGGGGCGCTGTCGGACCGGGTCGGGCGCCGGCCGGTGCTGATCTTCTTCGGCGTCGGCACCACGCTGGGCACCTATCCGATCCTCACCGCGATGCAGCGCTGGCCGTCGGTCGGTGTCGCGCTGGCGCTGACGATGCTGGCGCTGACCGTCGTGTGCGGCTACTCCTCGGTGAACGCGTGCGTGAAGGCGGAGCTGTTCCCCACCAGCGTGCGCACGGTCGGCGTGGCGATCCCGTATTCGCTGGCGCAGGCGCTGTTCGGCGGCACCGCCGAGTACATCGCGCTGGCGTTCCGCGACGCGGGCCACGAGCACTACTTCTTCTTCTACGTCTCGGGATGCGCGCTGTTCTCGCTCGTCGTGTACCTGGCGATGCCCGAGACGCGGACCGCGGCGCTGAGCAGGACCGAACTCGACGCGGACGAGGAGCGGGTGGCATGACCGAACGCACCGAACTGCGCCGTCAGGTGCGCGACCTGTGCCGCAGCCGGCGGGACGAGGGACGTTACCGGCCGCGCGCGGACGCGTGGTTGCGCTCGTTCGACCTGGAATTCTCCCGAGAGCTGGCCCGGCACGGCTGGATCGGCATGACGTGGCCGCGCCGCGTCGGCGGCGCCGAGCGGTCCAATGTGGACCGATTGGTCGTCACCGAGGAGCTGCTGCGGGCCGGGGCACCGGTCGCGGCGCACTGGATCGGTGACCGCCAGATCGGCCCGTCGATCCTGCGGCACGGGACGCCCGAGCTGCAGCGGGAGATCCTGCCCGGCATCGCCTCCGGCGATCACGTGCTCTGCCTGGGCATGAGCGAACCCGAGGCCGGTTCCGACCTCGCCGCCGTGCGCACCACCGCCCGGCCCACCGCGGGCGGCTGGCGGGTCGACGGCCGCAAGATCTGGACGAGCCACGCGCACCGCGCCACGCACTCCTACCTGCTCGCGCGCACGGAGCGCACCGAGCGCAAGCACGACGGCCTCACCGAGTTCCTGGTGGACATGGACTCACCGGGCATCACCGTCACGCCGATCGTGGACATGGCGGGTTCGCACCACTTCAACGAGGTGGTGTTCGAGGACGTGTTCGTGCCCGCCGGCCGGGTCATCGGCGTGGCGGGCCAGGGCTGGCGGCAGGTCACCGAGCAGCTCGCCCACGAGCGCGGCGGGCCGGAGCGGGTGCTCTCGACGTATCCGGTGCTCGCCGGGCTGCTCACCGCGAAGGCCGAGTGGGACGAGGGCCTGCTGGTGGAGCTCGGCGAGCTCGTCGCCCGGCTGGGCGCGCTGCGGGCGATGTGCGTGCGAGTCGCCGAAGCGCTCGACACCGGCACCGCGCCGATCCGGGAGGCCGCGACGCTCAAGTACCTGGGCACCGAGTTCGAACGCGACGTGCTCGAATTCGCGCGCGGCGCGGCGGTTCCCGGGGTGCTCGCACCGGACGACCCGCTGGGCGAGGCGATCCTCGCCGCGCCGGGGTTCAGCATCCGCGGCGGCTCCTCCGAGGTGCTGCTGTCCATCCTCGCCAAGCAGGAGGCGCTGTGAACGACGCGCTGCTCGCGGAGGTCGCCGCCGACGTGCTCGGCTCCGCCACCCCGCAGGACGCCGGTGATCGACTGCCCGAGGTGTGGGCGACGATGGCCGAACTGGAGTGGCCGCTGGTGTCGATCCCGGAGAGCTCCGGCGGCGCGGGCGGGCGCCTCGCGGACCTGCTGGCGCTGGTCGGCGCGGTGGCCGAGCACGGGCTGAGCGCGCCGCTGGCGGAGGCCGCGCTCGCCCGCTGGGCGGTGGCCGCCGCCGGGCGCCCGGACCTGCCGGGGCTGGTGCTGCCCGCGTGGGAGGACGACACCGGCGTGCCGCGCGGCGCCGCCTGGGCGCGGCACGCGCGGAACCTGGTCGTGTGGCCGCGCACCGGTGCGCCGTACCTGGCCGACCTGGCCACCGCGCGCGTCTTCTGCGGCACGAACCTCGCCGCGGAACCGAGGGACACCGTCGTGGTGGGCGCCGACGCCCGCACCCCGCTGCCGGACGCACCCTCCCGTTCAGCGTCGGTGGACCGCGCCGCGCTGCTCAACGCCGCCGCGATCAGCGGGGCGGCGCGGGGAGCGCACGAGATCACCCGCCTGCACGTGACGCGGCGCGAGCAGTTCGGCCGCCCGCTGATCGCGCTGAAGGCGGTCGCGCAGTCGCTCGCCGGGATGCGCGCCGAGCTCGTGTCCGCCCAGGCGGCGCTGGACCGGGCCTGCGCCGCCCACACCGACGATCCGACCCGAGCACGCCCCGCGACCGCGGCGGCGAAGATCCGCGCGGCGCGGGCGGCGACCTCGATCGCGCGCGGCGCGCACCAGCTGCACGGCGCGATGGGCGTGACCCGGGAGCACTCGCTGCACCACGTCACCCGCAAGCTGTGGGCCTGGCGCGACGAGCACGGCACGGAACGCGCCTGGTCCACCTGGCTCGGCCGCACAACCGCCACCGCAACCGAAGACGAACTGTGGGACCACCTCACCGGCTGACCCCTTTTCGGCTCACCTACGTGGGGGTCGGGTGGCGGGACCTCACAACCTGTCTTTGATCTTGCATTTCCAGGTGAGCGGCGCCCTTGGTCCTTGCCTTGTCAGCGGCGAAGCCGCTGAGCAGCGCCCACCAAAGCAGGCCGACCACCCGCGGGTTCTCAGCGTTCTTCTCGCGAGGACAGCTTTTCCCTCGTGGCGGAGCCACTCGGGAAAAAACTGCCACACCGGCCAGGGGCGCAGCGAGAAGAACGCTGAGAACCCGCCACCCAACCCCTACACAGATCAAAAACAGGCAAGGCAATAGGTTCAGGGGGACAGTTCGCGGCGGAGGTCTCGTTTGAGGACTTTTCCGGTGCTGGTGCGGGGGATCTCGCCGGTCCGCAGCGAGACCTGGTCCGGGACCTTGAACGCGGCCAAACGTTGCGCGACGTGCCGGCGCAGGTCGTCGGGATCGAGGTCGGCGCCGTCGCGGACCTGCACGATCGCGGCGACCTGCTCGCCGAGGTCCTGGTGCGGCACGCCGACCACGGCCGCGTCGGCGACGTCCGGGTGCTCGAACAGCGCGGCCTCCACTTCGGCGCAGTAGACGTTCTCGCCGCCGCGGATCACGATGTCCTTGAGCCGGTCCACCACCCGCACCAGCCCGTCGGTGACGTAGCCGAGGTCGCCGGTGCGGAACCAGCCGTCGACGAACGCCGCCGCGGTGGCCGTCGGGTCGTTCCAGTAGCCGCGCACGACGTTGGGGCCGCGGAACCAGAGCTCACCGATCTCCCCCGCTGGCACGTCCTCCTCCGTCGCGGGGTCGACCACGCGCAGGTCGGCGCCGGGCACGCAGCGGCCCACGCTGTCGGGGTGGGCGACGTACTCCGGGCCGCCGTTGTTCACGACGGCCGACGTGGTCTCGGTGAGCCCGTAGCCGTTGCCGGGCGCGACGTTCGCGGTGAACGAGGTGTGCACCAGCCCGACCAGGTCCGGCGGGATCGGCGCACCGCCCATGTTCACCGCTTCCACAGTGGACAGATCGCCCTCGGCGTGGCGGACGAGTTCGCGCAGCACGGTGGGCACTCCGGCGATGGTGTTGACCCGTTCCTCGCGCACCAGGCGGATCGCCTCGTCCGGTTCCCAGCGGTACATCGTCGCCAGCTTCCCGCCCGCCAACGTCGTCGAGCACAACCCGGACAGGCCCGCGATGTGGAAGATCGGGAACGTGAGCAGCACCGAAGGCCGGGCGTCCGGATCGGGTTCCACGCCCGCCGCGGCCTGCAGCAGCCGCCGCCCCAACGCCATGTTCCACAGGTTCGTGCAGTGGTTGCGGTGGCTGGCCACGGCGCCCTTCGGTCGTCCCGTGGTGCCGGAGGTGTACATGATGGTGGCGTCGTCGTCCGGATCGACGACCACGCCCGGCAGCGCCGCGTCCGGGTCCAGCCCGGTGAGCAGTTCGTCCCAGCAGCGCACGCCTTCCTGCGGGCTGTCGCCGCGGACCTGCACGACGTCGAGTTCGCCGAAGTCCGGTGCGAGCCTGCCGACACGCTCGGCGTCCGCGAACAGCACCCGCGCACCGGAGTCCTCCAGCGCGAAGCGCAGTTCCGGTCCCGTCCACCACGCGTTGAGCGGTACCGCCACGAGCCCGGCGGCCTGCACCGCCCAGAAGATCGGCGCCCACTCCGGGTAGTTGCGCATGGCGATCGCGACCCGATCCCCTTGGCTGAGCCCGAAATCGGTCAGCAAGGTCGCCGCCAGCCCGGTCGCGACCCGCAGGTGCTCGGTGAACGTCCACCGCTGCTCGCCGAACACGAGGTAGTCGGCGTCGCCGTGCACCGCGGTGCTGAGCAGCACGTCGCGCAAGGTCTGCGGGCCGGTGGCGTAGATCCGCATCGGGATGCCGCGCACCTCGCGCGGAACCAGTTCGAACTCCCCGCCCGGCCCGGTGAACTCCGCCAGCAGACGTTCCCGATCCAGCATGCAGCGACTCCTCCCCGGTCCGCGTCGACCGGCCGGCACCACGATCATCCCCAGTCTGCGACACGAACCTCCCCCGAAACAGCCCCCGAACCGCCGCATCCCTTCCACACCGAACCGCGGATCACGAGCACACCCGAAGACTCACCGGAACCGGCCGGCTCAGAGCCACCTTGTGGTCATCCCAGGTGAGCGGCGTTGGTTCCTTGTCTTGTCAGCGGCGAAGCCGCTGAGCAGTGACCACCAAAGCAAAAAGACCACCCGCGGGTTCTCAGTGGCTTCCTCGCGAGGACAGCTTTTTCCCTCGTGGCGGAGCCACTTGGGAAAAAGATCCCGCAGCGAGGA